>JACQUC010000056.1 GCA_016210495.1 Chloroflexota bacterium | reverse complement strand
GGGGGGTGTTTTCGCCGGGGGGGGGGGGGGTGGTTGTTGTGGGGGTGGGGGGGGGGGGGGTTGTGGGGGTGGGGGGGCCGGGTGGTGGGGTCTGGGGCGTGCCAGCGGTGCGGGTCGGGACCGGCGTGGGCGTGGGAGCGAGGAGGGGGACCGGCCCGTTTGCCGACGAGGGCGTCTGTGCGGGCAGCACGGCCAGCGCAACCACCGTGGACTGCTCCGGAGCGAAGGTCAGCATCTTCAGGGTGATGGCGACATCCTCCGCGGTCCGCGGCGCGTCCACCTGGACGGTCCTGTCCAGCGCCCCCTCCGGCGGCACCACGATGAACAGAACGCCGCTGTTCAGCCCCAGACCCGTCTTTCCGTCCTCCGGCTTGCCTGGTGTGTGGGCGAAGGTGAAGTCGAAGTGGACGCTGTATCTCCCAACCTGGAGGCCGGACGTCACGTCGGACAGGACGGTAGCGAGGAATGTGACCGCCTCACCGGGCTCGATCGAGCTGCGGACATCGCCGCCGACCGTCAGGGGTACCGCGACCCCCGCGCCGGCGCCGTTCCGGGTGTCCACGCGGTCAAGGGTCGCCGTCTGGGGGAAAGCCTGCACCTCCATGCGTTGGTCCCAGACGTTCTTGAGCGTGGCCCTGACCGTCAGCGGCTCGCCGGGGGTGATCAGTTTCCGGTCCACCGACCACGTCGTCTCCAGGTACTGGGGAGCCGGACGGCCGGGAGGCCCTGGCACGGGGATCGGCAGGCCGGAAGCCCCTGGTGCGGGGGCGACTCCATATACGAATGCCCCGGGCTCCGGCTTCTCCCACGGCGCGGCAACCCACAATGCCACACTGCCGGTTATGACCGCCAGGACGAAGCCGGCGGCCCCGACACGCAGCGGCGAGGCGGCCACGGACCGCCAGTGCCATCGCCGCTGCTTCCGTCCGCGCGTATGGGACAGGGCTGCCTCCCACTGCGAGTCGGACAGGTCCCCACTCTCGCCTTCCTGCTGGAAGCCGCGTTTGACGCTGTGCTCCAGTGCCTCACGGTCCATGGCCCACCTCGGATGACGCCCGCGCGTCGCTTGTCAGGATTCCATATAGACGGCCCAGGGCCCGGCTGAGGCGCGACTTCACCGTGCCTTCCCGGCACCTCAGCGCCCTGGCGATCTCCGGCACCGTCAGGTCGGCGTAGTACCGCAGGACCAGGACCTCCCGGTGGTCGGCGCTGAGCGTGGCGAGGGCGACCCTGAGCCGGGCGGCCTCGTCCTGCTGCACCGCCGCTTCGCCCGGCCCGTCGATGTCCCCCGCCGCCTCGGCGACGGCCTCCAGCGGCACGGTCTCCACCCGCTTCCGGCGGTGGGTCTTCCTCGCCTGGTTGACGACGATCTTGACCACCCATGCCCTGAAGCTGCCGTAGGGTCGGTAGGAAGGGAGCCCTCGCCAGACCTGGACAAGCGACTCCTGCACGATGTCCTGCACGGACTCGCGGTCTCGCGTCGTGAAATACGCGGTCCTGCTGAGCACCTCTCGATACTGCCCTGCCAGCAGCTCGAAGGCCGCCCAGTCGCCCGCCTGCGCGCGGCGGATAAGCTCGGCTTCGCTCAACGGGAGCGCTCCCTCTTCGCCCGGCCTCTACCCATATCAATCCACGTTTGGCGCCAATCGTTCCCTGGCGGGCTTGGACTATTTCGTAACTATAGGCCCACACCGGAGGGGAGCAGGTGGTGAGGAATTGACACGTGATGTGAATGGAGCCAAAATGGAACCAACACGGAAAGCATTCTGGAGTCACGTGTCATGCCCGTCAATTTCTCCATCAAGAACGTCCCGGACGACGTCGCAGAGAGGCTGCGCGCCCGTGCCAAACGCAACCGCCGGTCGCTGCAAGGGGAGCTGCTGGTGATCCTGGAGCGAGTGGCTGAGAGCGAACGTAGCGACCAGGCGCTGGTCGTCCTGGAGGATATGCTTCCCGACCGAATCACCTTTGAAGAAGCTGACCGGATCGTGAAGGCGTTGAACTTGCCGAAGACGCAGGACTCAACGGAGATCATTCGGGAGATGCGCGATGCCCGATATGGTGGTTGACGCCTCGGTGATCGCCGAGCGGGTGTTTGCCGACTCCCGTGCCGATGAGGCGGCGCTGATAATTCGGTCGAACAACCTGTGCGCCCCGGACCTGCTCGGCTATGAGCTCGCCAATGTCCTGCGGACGAAGGTGCGCCGACAGCCAGACCAACTGGACCTATTCATTACCGCACTTGAAAAAGCATTGGCACTTCCCATCCGCTTGGGCAGAGTCGACCATGTCGCCGCCGCGCGTCTCGCCGTTGAAACGGGTCTGTCTGCCTACGACGCGAGCTACCTCCTCATGGCCCGTGATCTGGGCGCCCAGCTCGCCACCTTCGACAAGCGGCTGGAGCAGGCGGCGCGCGGCGCGGGCTGAAATCACTCTATCCTACTGTCTCAGGTAGTAGCTCCCGTTCAGCTTCAGCCCGCCGGCGCCGTCCATCTCGTAGTCGGCGTTCCACACCTTCCCGTTGTCGTACTGGAAGGACAGCGTGGTGCCGTGCTTCACGACCCTCCCGCGGTCCGCGCCGTCGCTGTATGCCTGGCCGGAGCCGCTACACCCGCAGGCCCAGCGGCGTAGGCCCAAGGGGCAAATGAGGGCTATATGCAGCATCGAGGCTCCGGCATCGCGATGCGTGCTCTCAGGTGCGGCGTTGCCCAACATCCTGAGTTCGACTTTACGCAAACGTAGCTGGTGGCGCTGGCTATCTCCCAGAAACAGGAGTCTTCTGCCGTCAGGGGATTTCTCCACGTCGCAGCGCAGGGCGACATCGGGAAAACTCCCGTATCTGTGAGGGGCGCAACCTGGCGCACCCCATTTCGCGCCGGGGAATTGTGCAAAGTCGAACTGAGGGTTGTGGGTTCTTCCACAATCGGGATGGCGGGGTCTTGGTTTGGCTATGCAGCCGAACCTGAGCCGGTGCTACCATTCTGCTCCCGAACGGGTCCGGATTCCCCAATCCAGACCATTCCGTCAGATAGGGTGGGCGAAGCTGGTTCGCGGGCCTGGCGGCGCAAGTCGTATCTGGCAGCAGCCAGCATCATGAGAACTTCGGGACTTGGGGTCCATGGCCCATGTTCTCGTGGCCGGGCGGGCGCCTCTGTGCTAGCGTTGGCGCCCGATCCTTCCTGGAACAACCTATTGACAGGTACTGTAGCCTTTGCGGTGTTGGGGGCAACTCCCTTGCGGACGGAGCGGGAGCAAGGGTCTTGCGGGGCGTCCTCGGAGCACGGCCAACGCGGGTGGGGTAAGCGATGTCCGCGGAAGCGGTTCAAGCGCGTCGGTGGCGGGAGAAGCGTTGGCGGTGCGGAGGCGTCCGGGCGCACAGGTCAGGCGCTCGAGGGCATAACCATAACCATCGTGTCCCCCGACGAAGTCCGACTTACTACGACCCCGAAGAGGCTTGATAGGTTACCGCGACTGTACGTCCGAAGCCTTTCAACGTCGAGGCAATCCCCGACGTGTTCGCCAGTCATGTCTACGGCGGCTAGCAACGGCCCGTCTTCTCTGAAGTTGAGCAGCAAACCTGGGTCCAGGCGGCTTGTCGCGCGAAGACGGACGAAAATGTGTTGGGCCGAAGAAGGTCTTGTCCAAAACCCTTGACGCCTAAGAAGATCGGCTCGCAAGTCGGTCCCTCCGAGTAGTTGGTCAAGCTGTTCACCCGCTGACTCGAGCCAAAGGGCGATCTCCTGTGCCGATGTTGGGCGACCAACGGCGCGAAACTCCTCACCCAACTTGATGGCGGTCGCCCGGTCAGCAACTCCTTGCATACATATCAGCGCCGATTCGACATTGGGGACCCCGTACTTAATCAGGGTCGGCAGTATCCCGACATATGGATTTAGGTCATCTCCCAGTTCGTCTGAGAGCATCAGGTATGCAGCCCCGAACGCCCACGAAAGCCAGTTACTCACATCGGCGCAGTATCTGACCGCGTCCCGAAGGTTTCCGCCAACTGAGATTGCTTGACTGTCCAGGCCAATAGAGAGCAGTTCAGAATAGGATTGTCCACCTACCCACGCCAACACTGTCTCAACATGCTGCTCACTAATTGTCGCGTCGTGGAAGGCGCCATGTTGCGCTTCCGGGATCGCCAGCACGACCTCCAATAGGGTGGAGAACATGCGGTTTCGTGAATCGGCATCAAGTGCGGAGGAATCTCTAAAGGTATCGCGTAGAGGTACGAGTTTTTCCCATAGGAGTTCCGCCGATGATAACGAAAGACTGGTTCGCGCCGCTACCTTGACTCTTTCAGGTCCCAGTCGCTCAGAAGCGCTCTTAATAGTGTGGACAACGGCAGATGTGACATAGTCAAAACTCGTATCGGAAGTATCTTGTTGGTGCCACAATGTTTGTCGGAAAAAGGAACCTACGGTATCTTCGTGATCGATAGCGTTCGCCGCAAGTCCCAACAAGGTCGATTGTGTAGTCAACGGCAGAGCTCGCAAATCCCCTCCGCTTTGATGGAGAAGGGAATCCAGTTCGGAAAGCTGCGAACGAACCTCAAGAGCCGCGTCATTGACCAGCAAGTAACGTCTGCCGGCAGTAACGGCGTTGGCTCTTGCGAGTGAGTCAGGAACAAGAATCACGAGACCCTCGGATTCACGGAAAGGCCGGCCCGCGCGACCGGCCAGATTCTCGAAATCCATCTCAGGGAATGGCATCGGCCTTTGCTCAGAGTCAGCCCATCGGGTGTTACCAGCCAGTATTACGTGTGCAGCCGCAGTGTTAAGACCGTCAAGCAACGTCGGAGTGGCGAACATCGCTCTTAGCCAACCTTGCTCTAACCCCATTTCAAGGGCGCGAAGCACGGTGGGGGGAAGTCGCGAGTGGTGGTAACCAATGCCGCGCCGACAAAGACCGACCAACTCGTGGTCGTCGCCCAGCTCTGCTGCGATGTGATCAGCGAGGCGCTGCCGCGAGCCTTGAAAAGGATCGTCCAGCACATTTGGCCAGGTTGAAGCGAGCGTCACAGCAGCTCGTTCGGCTTCAGGGATCGTCCCTACAAAGACTAGGGATGTGCCTCCTGTACCGGCCAGCGCGGATGCCACCTGGATCGCATGATCGTTGCGAGATGAATGCGCTGCTCCGGTGTCGTCGTTCCAGCGCGATCCGATTTGGACTTCACTGTAATATCCGGCGAAGAGGTCGGTCACACTGACCTTGTAGGCTGATTGGAGGTCGTCGGCTTCGTGAACAAGGACAAGCCCACCTTTGAAATCGACGCGGCGTCGTACTTTGCCCCCGACCGGGCGTCGTGGACTTCTAGGGACTTCATCGTACCGAACTGCGACTGCTCTAACCTGACGAGTTGGGCGCCGAGATGAGCGCACCAACTTTGCTCGATCTCTTCCGATCCACTCGACAAACTGATCTTGATTGGAAAAGACACCGCTCATCAGGACGAGTCGGGTGTCAGGGAACTCAGAAAGCATACGCGCTACTAGGCTCTCTAGTAGCACTCCTCGCTCCCCGTCGGCAATCTTGTGAACCTCGTCAAAAATTGCAAGTCGGCAGGACGCAAAGACTTCGGGCGCATTTCGTAGGTAAGTATTGAGTTTCTCCGGCGTCGTCACTACGACGGTTCTAGGCTGGTTGACCATCTCCAATTCACCGGCCAAGGTGAGACCTGTTTCTGCCCCCGCCAAGACCGTGCGGACGCGGATATCCGAGTCTTTGAGTTGCCGCCTCAAATCGCCACTAATTTGATTGCTGAGCGCTCGACTCGGAGTGACATAGATGGCCCATCCGCTATCTTGCCCGGCCAGCGCAGCCACAATCGCCATTTCTGCTAAAAGGGTCTTCCCTGCTCCTGTTGGGACCCCGATCACGAAATGCCCCGCGTCGTGGTCAAGCAGGCCAAGGTTTATGGCGTCTAGCTGAGGAGGCCATAATTCGAACATGTTTTCGCGGAGCAAAGCCCTCGTGAACGTCTCGGGTACTTGCCTGTACCGGAATGTTGAAGCGAGGGAGCGATCCGCCATTCCCGTAACGAAGGCATGAACTCGCCGAATGAGCGCCAGTTCGGATGTGGCTTCAGCATCAAATGCAAGTTTCTCGACGCGAGCTATGCTTGTCTGCAATACGCTCAACTCTAGCCCGGTGCCGGTTAGCATCGGGATGGCGGCATCCATCACAACTCGGGCCAATGAAACGGCGAGATCCAACCCAACAAAAATGCTATCGTCCGCGTCGCTGGATTCCAATTCAGCAATGGCCCTCGGCAACTCCGCGGCGGCCGCGTAGTTACACCGGATTACGTCGTGGAATCGTCGTGCCAAGAGATTGGACAGCGCGCGCGCTGAAATAACTTGGCATCGTTCTAGTGCGGTGGACTGCGGCAGTCGCAGGATTGTGTCCGAAGCACGCTTTGCCGCGAGCGTCGGCTGGGATTGGAAACCCGTCAATGACCCGACCATCGAGGTTCCGTCAAGAGGTGTGTAAACGGGCTCAGGCGGCGACCCCCTCCGCTGCTGGTTCCTGGGCCAACTTGCCGTC
>JACQUC010000043.1 GCA_016210495.1 Chloroflexota bacterium | reverse complement strand
GGCGCGCTGCACCGTCTGCCCAAAGTGCCACGCCAAGACCCGGCAGCGCAAGCTGCCTCTGGTCATCCACGTCGACCCGTTGAGCCCCATCGCCTTGAATAAGACGTGTCGCTACTGCCCAGCGTGCGATCTGCTCATCGCCCATCAGGATGACCTTGAGGCCCTCCTCGCGGCGTTCTTTGCCCAGCATAACCCCGAGGTGATCGGCAACGAGTACCTCGTCATCGGCACGTTAGACCGGCCTGACTGGCAACGGGGCGTGCAATCGCCGATGCCGATTCAGGAGATGGTCGAGTGCCTGCACGACTTCAAAGCGGTGCTCCGATTCGAGCTCGTCGGCGGGTGGCAGCGTAAGTGAGATGTCCACGGCTACCGCCCGGCCAGATGGCGTGCGATTGGACCGATCCTCCCACGCGCCTCGGCTCTCTCCTCGGTGGCGGGCTCCCGCAAACCTGCTGTATAATCCCCTTGATAGCACGCTGCAAAGGAATGGGCAGCCTGTGGCTTGGAGGTGTCGAGTGGCAAAGCTGCCTGCCGCGGACGCGGCCTTGTTCTTTCGTCTGCACGTGGCGCTGCTCGTGTACCTGAACCGGAAGCTTGGTCAATAGGCATATGTAAGACGACGCCACCTCTCAGAAAGACCAGCCGCAGTTGGACCAGAGGTCTCACGACGTTGTGGTATACTACTATGGATCGTAGCTGGCATAGATGACGGGCCATAACCAGCGAACAACTGACGATTTTTCAACCCCTTGACTGCAAGGAGGATGTGCCCGATGCGTTTGGACGAAGTCCTGCGTATACTTGGACAACACGGTGCGGAGATCGCAAGCTACGGCGTCACCTCCCTGCACATATTTGGCTCGGTAGCCCGCGGGGAGGCTGGCCCGGAAAGCGATGTCGACGTGCTGGTAGAGTTCGGTGTGCCAGTTGGGCTCTTCGAGTTGGTACGATTCCAGCGCTTTCTGGAGAAACTGTTGGGCCAGCGGGTCGATCTGGCAACCGTGGGCGCTCTACGGGAAAACATGCGGGAGCAGATTCTGAGGGAGGCCGTGCGTGCCGCCTAGAGACTGGAGGCTGCTCATCAAGGATATCCTAGAGTCGATCACCAAGATCCGCCGGTACACTGCTGGAACCACATTCGAGTCGTTTTCGAGCGACGAAAAGACGGTGGACGCCGTCGTGCGCAATATTGGCATTATTGGTGAAGCGGCGCGGCACATACCTCAGCATATTGAGGAGCAGTACCCCGATGTGCCCTGGTCCGAGATGCGCGGCATTCGTAACGTCGTGATTCACCTGTATTTCGGAGTCGATCTTCCCATTCTCTGGACGACTGTCCAGCACAATTTGCCTCCGCTGGTTTCCAGATTGCAGGAAATTCTGGACATAGAAGCAAAGTAAGGGCTCGGTGGCACGTTCACCGACGTCGCCTTCGCCTCGCTACAGGCGCACTTGGACCAGATGTCGCCCGAAAAGCAGTTGGCCGCCGTGAAGGAAGTGGCGGACAGCCTCTCAATTGATGCCAGTCTGTCGCACTTATGCAACACAAGTCGACGTATTTGGGCGCTGGCACAGGGTCGCCAAACTCTAGTGCTGTGTCGATCCAGAGTTGGATAGTATCTTTGACATTGCTGAGGGCAGATTCCTGGGTGTCGCCGTGCGCCGTACACCCTGGTAGCTCCAGTAGATGATGATCTCATATCTTTGCATCTACGGCTCACCTCCCAATCCATAGCGCAAGATCAAATGTCTGGGAACCTGAGGCCGTGCGATCTCGCCTACCTGCCAAATGGTAACACCTCATCCATCTCAGGTCAAGCTTCCATTGCTGTCCTCGCCGCTGACTCTCGAACGGGACCACACGAGCTTGGCGACAAGATTCGAGGCGCTATGCCGCGCCCTTCTTCGGTATGCTGCTGGCCCTGTTCTGGATGGTGAGCAACGGCCAGGCACTGAGCGATGAGGCTATATTCCATCGCTATCTTCTGGAAGGGTTCGTCAGGGGCGGCCGCTGCCAGATCATCGAAATAGCGCTAGTTTGAGGTTTGGTGAGTGAGGTGAGAAGGCTGCCTGTGGTATACTGATGTGGGCATAGGACGGTAGGTGGCTCTATCAAACGCTATGACCAGAGAACTTCGCACAGGGTCTACAATCGAGCTACCTAAACCACGGGAGATGCCCTGGCAACGGTGAAGCGTGCCAAGGCGTGGTCAAACTAGGAAAGAAGGTGAGCGATTGGAGCCGATCTACCTAAGCTTCTCAGGGCCATTCTCCTGGCTCGGGACACCGGATGCTCCCTCGGTATTTGAGTCGGATGACCCACCTGTGGCGACGAGAGTGCTTCATTCTATGCGCCAGGAGATCGCACGGATGTCCCGCCTGGTGGCCGATCTGCTCACCCTGGACAGACTAGATGCCGGCCGGGGGCTTAGCCTCGGTCCCGTCGACATTAATGGCTTGATTCGCGAGGTATTCGATGAGGCTCGCGTGATGGCTAAAGGCCAGCGTGTTCATCTCACGGAGAATGGCGCTTGCATCATCCAGGGAGATCGTGACCGCCTGAAGCAAGCCGTGCTCAATTTAGTAGATAACGCCCTGCGCCACACTCCGAAGGCGGGCAGTGTCAACCTGGAGGTTGATGCCAGGGAAGGCATTTGGCACATCTCGGTGTCAGACACCGGTGAGGGTATCCTACCCGAGCACCTGCCCCACATCTTCGACCGTTTCTATCGTGCAGATCGCTCTCGCTCCCGTCAAACCGGCAGCAGCGGACTGGGCCTGGCCATTGTCAAGGGCATCGTCGAGGCTCACCACGGCAAGGTAGAGGTTGCCAGCAGTGTGGGACAAGGAAGCACCTTCACCATCTACCTACCACTTTGATATGTCCCCACAGATTCCAATCCAACACTCGATTATTAGCGGAAGGATTTGACGGGATGGCCCGGCCAGATTGGACGTTCGGAAAAGTTCTCGCCTACGCAGCGCTTCTGGCGGTGATAATTCCAACCGCGATGGCACTTGGCAGGGACTACGTCAAGCTGCTCGGTTACCCCAATGTTCCGGCCAAAGAACGGAAAGATGAGAGACCTCCCGCTAAGCAGGCGGTCGTCAATACCATCCAGTTGGCGAGAGTACAAGACACCGTTAACGTGGATAGGAGCGATTGGCGAACTGGTGACCTGAGCCGGAAGTATACGAAGGACGGGTCGACCTACTATGAAGCGAGCGTCAGCAACGCTTCAGGCCGGGAAGTGTTCAAGTTGAAAATAGATGGCGCTGGCGTTCCTTTCTCGGGTGGGAATCCTCCTCCCAGGAGGCTCGTCGTTACTGAGGAGGAGATGAGGGAGCTTCTCCCAGGGGTCGTTAGCAGTCTTACCATCGGTGGGGTAAGGACTGCGGGGAAGGGAGGCAACGACCGGGAGGTCAGTCTAACCCTTGGAGGCGTTGAAGTGGCCCGGTTGAAAATAGACGGGGCGAAGCAGACGGTAGACACTAAGAAGACGAAGCGACAAGGCTGGCTGTTTGATGAGAAGCAAATGCGATGGACCGGGTGGGCGACGGTTGCCGCCCTGGTTCTCTCATTCATCTACACGCCTCTTAAGCGCCTGTTGCCTTTGCTAAGGCGAAAGTGAGTTGGCGATTACTGTGAAACGCAAGATCAGTCCGATAAAGCTGTTTCTCGATCTGCATTGCTACGGCAGCATAGTGGCCTTAGCAGCGGTTTCACTACACGTACTGCCAAAGGTGGACAGTGTCAAGTCATCACCTACCTGGGTAAGCGTGCTCATGCTGGCCACAGTGGTAGCTAGCGGCTTCTTCGGGAAGTATGTGGCAAAGAGCGTGACTATGCGTCGGAACTGGCGCTTTTTCCATATCCCTTACACCGTTGCTTTTTACGTTGTCGTTCTACCCCACGTAATGAAGGAAGGTTTTAAGCCATAGCTAGCAGCGACTTGCGAATTCGCCATTGAGAGCCGTTTATGACCCCGCCTTGCTCGCTGCAGTTCCGAACTTGCTCGGTGAGCAGAGAAAGTGCTGAACACTGGTTTTTCCAGGCCCAACCCTGACACCAAAACTGACACCAAAACGCGCGGAATCGGGTCGAAATAGCGGAAACCACGGAGTGATCCTCATTGGCTTGTCGGCCCTGTACGAAGTAGAATTAGGCTATGGACGCGACAACCCTGGTCTTTGGAACCAGGTGTCGGGGGTTCGAATCCCTCCAGGCGTACCAGATATGGGGGGTTGTGCTGAGGCATGATCGCAGGAGGTCGCTATGACAGCCAAGGGAACACAACCACGACTCGGCAAGCAGCCACCTCGGTATACGTTCTTCCTCAACCCATACCCGGAGGCGCGCTGCACCGTCTGCCCAAAGTGTCACGCCAGGACCCGGCAGCGCAAGCTGCCTCTGGTCATCCACGTCGACCCGTTGAACCCCATCGCCTTGAACAAGACGTGTCGCTACTGCCCGGCGTGCGATCTGCTCATTGCCCATCAGGATGAGCTTGAGGCCCTCCTCGCGGCGTTCTTTGCCCAGCACAACCCCGAGGTGATCGGCAACGAGTACCTCGTCATCGGCACGTTAGACCGGCCTGACTGGCAACGGGGCGTGCAATCGCCGATGCCGATTCGGGAGATGGTCGAGCGCCTGCACGACTTCAAGGCGGTGGTCCGATTCGAGCTCGTCGGCGGGTGGCAGCGCAAGTGAGATGTCCACGGCTACCGCCCGGCCAAATGGCGTGCGATTGGACCGATCCTCCCACGCGCCTCGGCTCTCTCCTCGGTGGCGGGCTCTCGCAAACCTGCTGTATAATTCCCTTGCAGCAGGCGCAAAGGAATGGGCAGCCTGCGGATTGGAGGTATCGAGTGGCAAAGCTGCCTGCCGCGGACGCGGCCCTGTTCATTCGCCTGCACGTGGCGCTGCTGGTGTACGCGAACCGGCAGCTCGGTGTCGTGCCCGGAGTCGACTCGGAAGAAGCTTTCAAGGCCATCTCGATGGAAGACAAGCCCAAGATCCGCGATGCCGTGTACGCGGACCCGCAGCTCATCGATGCCTTCATCGCCGAGAACCCCGCCGGCCTCCATCCCGACGAGCTGGCGCTGGTGGGGGCGTGGAAGCAGGCCATCGTCGGGAAGTTCTACATCTTCCGCTACCTGAAACGCTACACGGTGTTTCTCAACGACAAGGAGCCGCCGACGGCCTACGGCGTGCTCGGCATTACCAACGAGATCGAAGACGTGTTCATGCGCGAACCGCCAATCTTCGTCGGGACCGTGCTCCTTCCCTGGCGGGAAAGGATTATCTACGATGGGCTGGCGCACTCCTACAACGTGTACTTCGGCGCGGGTATCCGCAGGAGCCTCAACGAGGCATACCAGAGGGTCAAGGCCACCACCGGCATCATCGAGACGCTCGGCGGCCCAACGGTGGAGCAACCGGTCCCTCGCCGTGCCAAAAAGCCTGGCCCATCGGTAGAGGACCTGCTAGCCATACTGGATCGGATTGAGCAGCAGACCGCCGGATTGAAGACGCCCGAGACGCCCACGCAACGGAGAGTCTTTAGCATGCTGCAGGCAGCCGTGGATCTGGCACGGTACGCGCTGCACGAGCCGGTCGATGCGGACGAGGTGGTGCGCGCCGGGCGCCGACTGAACAGCGCCCTGAAGCGGCTCTACTCGGCGGTGGATCTCGGCTAGGTTAGCCGGACTATGTTAGCTAGGTAGCTGGATTACGCCGGCCCTCTGCAAGCTCATCTTGTCACGTCTTCTTGGATTCGTGCGGGTTAGCTGCCGCCTCCTCCATTCTCTTCTTCGTCTTCTTCTATGCCCTCTAGCTGCGAAACAAGTGCGGGCAACTCGAGAGTGATGACCTGCCAGACAATGTCCAGGTTGACGCCAAAATAGTGATGGATCAGCCGGTCTCGCGTCGCGGCCATGCTCTTCCAAGGAACACTGGGATACGCGGCGCGGAACTCCTCCGATAGGTTCTTGGTCGCCGCGCCAAGAATCTCTAAGTTGCGAACGACCGCGTCTTGGGTTCTCTTGTCGGCGACAAACGACTCGTATATCATCCCGGCGACATAGGTCGTGATCCGCTCCAGTGCCTCGCGAATATCGCTTAGACAGTCCCGATCACTCCTCTTAGACATACACGATGCTCTCAGCAATGCGCTTTGCAACCCGTTCTATCCGGATGTTCTGAATACCTGCCGGCGTGAGAACATCTACCCTCCGCCCCAACAGCGCCTCCAGAAAGTCCACCAATTCGAAAAACCGAAATCCGACTGGCCGTTCAAACTCGATGACAATGTCGATGTCGCTGGTTGCGTCGGCTTGCGCCCTGGCATACGAGCCAAATAGCCCAACCTTCTTCACGCCAAACTCGGCAGCTAGATAGGGGGACTTCTCTTTGAGCAGTTGGACGATTCTGTCTCGCGTCAGCATCTTTACCTCCACCTGGAAGCATAGCTGATTATCATAGCCTGCGTCGCCTTGGGTCCGGCCGCATTACAGTAACACCCCGCTCGCGCAAACAACAAGTTAGCTCTGAAAAGGCACGAACGGCTTGGGAAATTGCTGCTCTTCCGTTCACAGCGGCGTTTCCCCGCCCTTCGTAAGTATACACTCGCCTCAGAGCGGTTTGCAAGACGATTGCCTGATTGCCATTGGATCGCCGCTGCCAGCAGGCGGGCGTTCGTATAGGCAGGAAGACTGGCGACACCGAATAGACACCGAATAAGCGAATGATTGGCGGTTTAGGTGCAACGGTTCCTCATCGTCATACGGCCTTCAAGATCATTGGCACGGCCGTGGAGGTCCATAAGAAGCTAGGTCCTGGTCAACGCGGGGTGGTCTATCAGCAGGCGATGCTCAAGAAACCTCCGAGGCTGGCTGGGACGATTGGCCACAGACAGTGGGACAGCGACTGATAAGGCGCCTGATCGACGGGCCTCTCTCGTCAGAACAAGGCCACGGTCTGGCGCCTATTCATTCGCTTATTCGCTGTCCATTCGCTGGCGCCTCTCTCCGCCTGCTTTCTTGCCGAAGAAACGTGACCCGCACCCGGGTTGGCTGATCGGATTGACGCCCGTGTTCATTGGGGTATTATACGTGTAGCTGTGTATAGATAGTAGCTGTGAAAGGACGTCCAGTGGCCACTAGCAAACTGACGATCCTGATTCCCGACGACCTACGCCGTCGCGCGAAGTCGGTTGCTACTCTACGTGGTGAGCACTTCACGGACGTCATCATCAAAGCCCTCGAGGAATGCGTAGCCGAGGCCCTAGAAGAGGCCGAGGACCTCCGCGTTGCCCTGGAAGTGGAGGAGCGTCTCGCGCGCGGTGAGAGCAAGCTGCACGACTGGAAAGAGGTAGAGGCAGAGGTGGATTCGTTGCAGGATACGAAATTCATTGAAGAGCAAATCGACCGGCTGTACTCAGAGCTGGCCGAGCTCAAGCGTTACGTCCTCAAGCACGCTTCGCTGGATAGGGGTAAGGGTTCGACCGCCTGGAACGACTTGATGGACGCCTCTGCCGAAATATCCGCCAAGTGGTCAGGCCCTGAAGCGGTTGAAGAAATCAGATCGCAACGTGAGAAGTAAGAACCGATGCTGCTGACACTCGACAGCTCGGTAATAGTTGCTGCCCTTCGCCAGCAGGAACAATGGCATGTCGAGTCCCTGCACCTCCTGGAAAGAGTCAGGAGCGGTGAGCACTTCGCTGTTCAACCCTACACGACACTCATAGAGGTTGCCGAAGCTATCAGGCGCCGCACATCCACATCAGGTATGCGGAGTTTAGGGCTTCAATCGACATCCAGACGGCAGAAATCTTGGAGGGCGAAATGCCCCTACGCCAACTACGATTAGTGCAGGCATGGATCGAGATCCACCGTGATGAACTGATGGCCGATTGGGCCCTTGGCTCCCATTCGCCACACTTGTTTGCTCACTCAGCCAATTATGCCATTAGGAACACGATGGCGGCAAGCCACGACGTTTTTGGCAATGGGAAAGCTGCCCATCGCCCCCCAGTGAGCAAGCCCTTGCCGTCATAAGTGATTGGGCTGACCCATTCACAACGAAAGGTTCTTAGAACTGGCGCGTGCGCGCACTGGTGCCGGCATAGATATTGCCCGCGAATTCAGCGGCGAGAATCGCAGCTGTTCTGGATAATGAGCAGCAGATATGGGAGGATGATCAGCAATGGCTGCAAGACTTTACGTAGGCAATTTGCCTTATGGCGCAACGGAGGACGGACTTCGAGGGCTGTTCAGTCAGGCCGGAGCAGTGGTCTCGGTTGCCTTGCCTGTGGATCGGGATACGGGCAGGCCGCGTGGTTTTGGTTTCGTAGAGATGGAAAGCAACGCCGACGCCGAGGAAGCAGTTCGGAAGTTCGACGGGTACCAGCTTGATAATCGCATGATACGTGTTCAAGTTGCGAGAGAGCGGGAGGCGCGCCCCCCGGGCTTTCGTCCGTCTACGGGCCGCGGGATGGGCTATGGATTTGGGGAGCGCCGCGAGGGACGCAGGCCTGAGGGTCGTCGAGGAAGGGGTCGAGCCGCTTGAGAGAAGCTGGGAGCCAAGGAGTTACGCGACCGCGCAGGCGTCAGTCGCCAGCGTCTGGAGCGCTGGCGCAGTATCTACCGCGTGGTAGAGGATGATCGATTAGTAATCGTTCTCGCGGGTCCGCAAGACCAGTCCTGAATCCTACGATGATGTTCAATAGTGACTACCAACACTATTTGACCAGTCAAGGCAAAGCCTGAGCTAGCCATCCAACGGGTGGCGCCACCTCAGTCCCGGGAAGCGGCTGTAGTCGCGGTCGGTGGTGATCCACTCGCTGCCCGATTCGATTGCGAGCGCCGCCAGGTATGCATCCGGGATCAGGTTGCCCTTCGCACGTGTAACGTCGCACAGTCGCAGAAAGATGTCCCAGTGCCTCGGGCCAGGCGCTATGGATACTGCGTTGGGCTGGCCACGGATCACTTGGGCGAAAGCCACGGCAGAGGCCACGTCGCTGGGAGGATCAAAGACGCGGGGATGCGTCACCACCCTTAAGAATCCGCTGAGCGCCAGGTCGGAAAATCCGTAGGCCTGCTCACCGTTGATCAGATCCTCCAACCACCTCCGATAAGCCGCATGCCCCGACGCATCCGTTCGATAGGCGTAGACGAGCACGTTGACATCAGTGAGGATCATTCGAGGATTCCATCACTTCCAGGAGTGACGCGGAGTCATCGAGGTCCACCCCCGGGAGCAACCCCTTGCCTCCAAAAGTGGGCACGCTCACCCATTCACGCCTCTCAGAGCCAAACTGCCGTGATAGAGATTCCCGCAACGCATCTTCGATCACGGCTGTCAGGGTCTTGCCGCTGCGGATGGCGAGCTGCTTGGCTTCTTTGAGCAGTTGTTCGTCGATTCGAACTGTGGTTCTCATACATCAAAGCATACCCATTTGTCATCAATATGTCAATTATCTCGCCAGGCGTATCTGGACAAACCTCTCCCAGTACAATATACTCCCACCGCGAAGCGTCATTCTTGCATAAGGGTTCCATCCATTGGGTGATCAGCAAACCATGCCAGCAGAAGAATACCTCATCGCCGTCGATGTCGGTGGCACTTTCACCGACGTCGTGCTCGCCGACAGGGGGCGCGAAACGATCAGTTGCCTGAAAGTGCCCTCCTCTTCCGACGCCGCCGAGGCCGTGATCCTGGGTGTTCGGCAGGCGCTCGAGGAGATGGGACTGCCGCCTCCCGCCGTCACGCGCCTTTTGCACGGCACCACGGTGGCCACCAACGCCATCCTCGAGAAGAAGGGCGCACGGGTTGGGCTGCTGACGACCGAAGGCTTTCGCGACGTGCTGGAGATCGGGCGCCAGATTCGCCCCGAAATCTACAACCTCTTCACCCGCCGGCCCGAGCCGCTGGCGCGCCGGCGCGACCGGCGCGAGGTGGCGGAGCGCATCAGGGCCGACGGCGGCATCCAGCGCCCCCTCGATCCCGCCCAGGTCCGACAGGAAGCTCAGGACCTGCTGGCCAGCGGCGTCGAATCCATCGCCATCTGCCTGCTGTTCTCTTTTCTGGCGCCTGAACACGAGCAAGCGGTGAAACGGATCATTCGCGGGCTCCGGCCTGACGTGCCGCTGTCCGTATCGTCCGAGCTGATCCCGATTTTCAAAGAATACGAGCGCACATCGGCGACGGTGGTCAACGCTTACGTCCTGCCGGTCGTCGGCGACTATTTACGACGGCTGGGACGTGCGGTCACTCAGGCAGGCCTCACCACCAGCGTTGAAGTGATGCAATCCAACGGCGGCACGATGAGCGCGGCCAGCGCCGCCGAGAGGCCGGTACACCTCGTGCTCTCGGGGCCGGCCGGCGGCGTCATCGCCGCGCGTGCTCTCAGCCAACAGTGTGGCGTTCCCAATCTTATCGCCGTCGACATCGGCGGCACCAGCACGGACGTCTGTCTTCTAGAGGGAGGGACGATCCCGCTTACGACCGCCGGCGAGATTGCTGGCTACTCCATCGGCGTGCCAATGGTGCCCATACACACCGTTGGTGCCGGCGGTGGCAGCATCGCCTGGGTGGATAGCGGCGGCGCGGTGCGAGTCGGGCCGCAGAGCGCCGGCTCGGTTCCCGGGCCGGCCTGCTATCGACGGGGTGGCAAGGACGCCACGGTCACCGACGCGGCCCTGGCCGTGGGCCGTCTCAACCCCCAAACCTTCGCGGGCAACATCCAGTTGGAGCCCGCCGCCGCGCGCGAAGCCATACGCCTGCACCTGAGCGAAGCGACTGGGTTGAGCGTTGAGCAGGCCGCCGAGCGCATTATCGATATGGCCGTGGCCAACGTCGTGCGCGCCATCCGGCTGGTCTCCGTCGACAAGGGCCACGATCCCCGCGACTTCGCCCTGTTGGCTTACGGTGGCGCCGGTCCTTTGCTGGCCGCCGAGGTGAGCGAGGCGCTGGAGATGACAAGCGTAATCGTACCGCTGCACCCTGGGAACTTCAGCGCTCTGGGCCTGCTGCTGACGCCGGTCAAGCACGAGGCCACCCGATCGATCCTGACACGGCTCGAAGCTCTGGCGGCCGACGGGCTTGCCATCATAATCGACGAGCTCGGTCGCAAAGCTCTGGAAATGGTGCGCCGCGATGCCTCTGACGCCGGAGACGTGCACCTGCACCGGGTCGCCAGCCTACGCTACCTCGGCCAGTCCTACGAAATCGACGTCGACGTCGCGCCGTCCGAGCCGCCTGGCGAGATCGCCGCGCGTTTCCACCAGGCGCACCAACTGCGCTACGGCTTTCACATCCCCGAAGGTGCGGTGGAGTTGGTCAACCTGACCGTGACGGCCAGCGCCGGTGGGGCAGACACTCTGGTCGCAGCCGCTGGCGTAAAGAGGGACGGCGGCCCCGCCCCTCGACGCGACGCCGGCAGCATCGGGCTGGTCCCTCAAGCTGGCCGCCCGGTCTATCACGCCGGTCGCACCACGACCTGGCCGGTCTTCCGCCGCGAGCATCTGGCGATAGGAGGCCGTGTAATGGGGCCGGCGATAATCGAGGAGGCCGGTTCCACCACGATTGTCCTCGAAGGGATGGCTGCTGACGTGGATGACTGGGGCAACCTGCTGATCGAGCGACAGACGAAGGGGCAAATGAGTTGAGAGCTAAGCAAGACGCCATCGCGCTGGAGGTCTTTTTGAACGCGCTGGCCACCCTCTGCGAAGAGGTTGGCATCAGCCTGATGCGGTCGGCCTTCAGTACCAACATCAAAGAGCGCAAGGACTTCTCCTGCGCCCTCTTCTCGCGCGACCTCGACCTGGTGGCTAGAGCCGAGCACCTGCCGGCCCACCTGGGAGCGCTGCCGAGGATCGTCAGGAACGCGGTGGGCGCGATTGAGGAGAAAATGCTGGACGACGGCGACGTGCTGCTTTTCAACGCCCCTTTCCTCGGCGGCACGCACCTGCCGGACTTGACCACCATTGCCCCGATATACGCGCAGGGCGAGCTGCTGGCCTACTTCGCGATCCTCGCCCACCACGTCGACGTCGGGGGCAGCACGCCGGGCAGCCTTTCGCCCTTGGCGCGCGAGATATACCAGGAAGGCATAGTGATTCCCCCGATCAAGCTGGTCGAAAAAGGCAAGCTCAACAGCGCCATTCTCAGCCTGATCCTCGCCAACGTCCGCTCGGCACCGGAACGCCGCTGGGACATTATGGCCCAAATGGGCGCTCTGGCGCTGGCCAAAGAGAAAGTGCTGGCGATGGCGGCCAAGCACGGCAGCGTTGGCTTCTTGCAGGGCCTGGTGGATATCGAGAGCTATGCACGTCGCCGCATGGCTCAGCAGATCGCACGTTTGCCGCGTGGTAGCTATGCCGCCGAGGACTTCCTGGAGGCGGCCGATGCAAAGACCCTGGTGCTCATCCGGGTCAAGATCACCATCGGCGGCGGCGGCATCACGTTCGATTTCACCGGCTCGGCCCCGCAGCAGGACTCGGCGCTCAACGGCGTCGCGTCCCACACCTTATCGGCCGTGTACTATGTGGTCCGTGCGGTCACCGACCCGGATATCCCCTTCACCAGTTCCTCGATGGCCGACGTTCACGTGGTAGCTCCGCCCGGCAGCGTGGTCAACGCCCAGTATCCGGCTGCCGTGGGCGGGGGCTGGAACGTCTCGATGCGCGTCGTGGACGTTTGCCTCAAGGCGCTGGCGCCGGCCATGCCGGACGCGGTGATCGCTGCCTGCAACGGTGCCATCACCGAGGTATCCTTTGGAGGAATCGATCCCTACCGGGGCGCTGGGTACACCTATTACGAAAGCGTTGCCGGCGGCTATGGGGCGAGGCCCACGCTGGACGGCATCGACGGCTGCCACGCTCACGTGACCAACACCCGCAATCCCTCGGTAGAGGACCTGGAGATGCACCTGCCGATCCAAATCCTTCGCTACGAGCTGCGGCCAGGCAGCGGCGGCGCGGGCAGGTTCAGGGGCGGGATGGGCATTCGCCGCGATTATCGGCTGCTCGGCCACAGCGCCACTTTCAGTGTCATCTCGGAGCGGCAGCACGTCAGACCCTACGGCTTGTTCGGGGGCGAGGACGGCGGGCCGTCTTCTTTTTTCATCACCACGTCGCAGGGCGAAATGATCCCGCTGGACTGCAAGTTCAGTCGCATCGTGCCGCCCGACTCCGTCGTCACCATCTGCACGCCCGGCGCTGGGGGCTACGGCGACCCGTCGACCCGGGACCCGGAGCGGGTACAGGCGGATCGAGAGGACGGGAAGGTGTAGGGTATCGAGTAGGAGCTTTCCAGACTCGGCTGGCTGAAGGCTCGTCGTCAACGGGCGGAGCGACAATTTCCTGTGCCAGGCGGCTTGACGCGAGCACTTCAGTTTAAAAATGTCACATTTGGCTATGGGACAGCTCTCCCTACCACGCCCCTCCTGCGTGCTTGGCCGGCCTCGGGAGTCCTTCGCGGTCCGCCTCAGGCGGACTCGCGTCAACCCTCCAACTGGCGTGCTCCTTCCAAGCGGATTGACGGCGACCCCGATGCATCGGGGCGCCGAAGGGCTCCGTCCTATGCCAAGCTCGAATGTGACATTATCAAATCAGTGCTGTGAAGACGCGTGGGTCTTGCCAACCAGCCGACTCCATGCTATATTGTGTCTACGCCAACCTCGCTTCCGGACGCCAGCCGGAGCACACATAATCTATAGCAAGAGGAGAAAGCTGATGGGACAGGGTAGCCAGCAAATCATCGACGCCTTGAACAAAGACCTATCCGACGAGCTCGCGGCGATCGTCCAGTATATGTGGCACCACGTTATGGGTGCGGGGATGGATAGCGCGGCCATCACCGCCCAGATGCGCCTGACCTCCCTCGACGAGATGAGGCACGCCGAGATGATCGCCGAGCGCATCGACTACCTTGGCGGCGTTCCGACGGCTACGCTCTCGCAGGTCCTCGTCGGCGGCGAGCTGCGCAAGATGATCCAGGACGACCTCGACGGCGAAAACCGCGCCATCGCCGGCTACAAGGAGCACATCAAGCTGTGCTTCGAGCTTAGCGACCACACCACCCGGGTGCTGCTGGAGACCATTCTCTCGGATGAAGAGCGCCACGCGCATACGTGGGAGACGATCCTGGGCTAGCTTCGCTCCATCGCCGCCAGCAGCTTATCGGGCGTGATGGGCAGCTCCGTAATACGGACGCCAACGGTGTTGTAGATCGCGTTGGCCACCGCCGGGGCCATGGCCACGAGGCCGGGCTCTCCCACCCCTTTGGCGCCGTAGGGGCCGTAGGGGTCGATGGTTTCGATGAACGCGGATTCTATCGTCGGGACGTCCAAGGACGTGGGTATGCGGTAGTCCAGCAGGCTCGTCTTGGCGACGTCGCCGTCTTCTGCCATTCTCTCGTAAAGAGAATAGCCTATGCCCTGGACGATGGCGCCCTCCATCTGGCCGTGCGCTCCCATCGGATTGATGGCCTTGCCCAGGTCGTGCGCGGCGCTGACCTTGAGCGTTTTCACCAGCCCCGTCTCGCGATCGACCTCCACCTCCGCCACCTGCGCCGCGAAACTATAGGACGACGACAGATTGCCGTAAAGCGTTTTGGGATCCGGAAACACGCTGGGAGGCTCGTAGGTGGCCTTGCCCAGGATAATCGGCTCCGCGTCACGCCGCGCCAGCGCATGCCCGGCCACCTGGGCGACGGTCAGCGACTTGTCGCTGTAGCCCTGAACGAAGATGCGCCCCACCTCCAGCAAGAGGTCTTCTACCTTCGCCTCCAGCATCTCGGCCGCCACCCGCAAAAGCTGTCGCCTGGCATCCTGCGCCGCCAGCCGCACCGCGTTTCCGCCGAGAATCGTCCCTCGGTCCGAGAAAAGCCCGAGGGCGATAGGCGAGATGTCGGTGTCCGGTTGCGCCACCTTGACATCCTCGATCGGAATGCCCAGCTCCTCGGCAGCCATCATCGCAAAAACCGTGTGCGAGCCCTGCCCAAGCTCCCCTTCGCCCGAGAAAACCGTCACCCTGCCGTCTCTCTCGATCTTCACCATTGCCCGCGAGCCGGAGTAGTCCGGCGAAACCCGGCGACCGGAGGCGTGAATCATGCAGCCAATGCCAAGGCCAGCTCCGTTAGGGCTGTTTGCTCTTCGCTCGTGCCAGGCGGAGTTTTTCGCGGCCGTCTCGATGCACTGCGTCAGACCGCAGCTCTTGATCTCCCACCCGTGCGCCGTGACGTCCCCCTGCCGCGTCGCGTTCTTAAGCCTGATCTCCACCGGGTCCAGGCCGAGCTTCTCCGCCGCAATGTCCATCATCATCTCCACGGCAAAGGTGCCCTGCGGATTGCCGTAGCCGCGGAAGGGCGAGCCGGGCAAAGTGTGCGTGTAGACGAGGAAGGCCTCGGTTCTGATGTTCTTGAAACGATAGATCGACTCGTGGCGCCGAGCGGCTGTGGCGTAGATCTCCTTGCCGTTACCGACGCAGGCCCCGGTATTGGCGATCAGCCTGGTCTCTTTGGCGATTACCTTGCCGTCGGCCTTCACCCCGAACTTCATTTCGAAGTGCATCGGCAAGCGCTGGCGTCCGGCGAGAATCTCCTCGTCGCGCGTGTTGATAAGCTTGACCGGCAGCCCGGTTGCCCGTGACAATAGCGCAGCAACTGCGCACGTCGAAGCCCGGGCAACCGTGCCCTTGCCTCCGAAGCAACCTCCCACGTGAGACTGGAACACGCGAACATCGTTTTCGGGAATCATCAGACAGTCGGCGACGACGCGCCGAACCCCGAAAATATCCTTCACGCCGGCCCAGACCTGCCCCCTGCCCGAGGCCTCGAAGCTGGCCAGGCAATAGAACGGCTCGATGGCGGCGTGGTTCTGACCTGGCGCGAAAATCGTTTCTTGAAAAACCAGATCGGCCCGCGCGAAGGCATCGTCGACGTCGCCCCTCGAATAGGAGAAGCGGTCGGCGATGTTGCTCCTGTCGTCGTGCACCCTGGGAGCATCCGGAAGCATGGCTGCCGCGGCATCCATCACCGCCAGCAGCGGTTCGTACTCCACCTCGATCAGCGCCATTGCCTCCTCCGCCGTATCCTCGTCCACCGCCGCCACAGCCGCCACATGGTCTCCCACGAAATGCACCTTGGTAGCGGCCAGCACCTCGTCATCCTGCCACCGGCCGACCATGTTGTGCGGCGCATCGGCAGCCGTGATGACCGCCTTCACGCCCGGGAGCGCTCGCGCCCGCGTGGTCTCCAGTCTAAGGATCCGAGCGTGAGGATGTGGGCTCCTCAAGACCCTGCCCACCAGCATGCGTGGCAAGATGATATCGCACGTAAACCTGGCCTGCCCGGTAGCCTTCTCGGGGGCATCCACCCGATTGATTCCGGGCTGTCCGACGACGGAGAATTTTTCCATTTTATCGTACCCTCACTTGACGGAGTTCACCGACCTTGATAGAATCGAATCAACCAGGCTAAGGAGGTGCTTTATGCCAAAGGAGTTCATCAATCCACCCGGTCTGCACAAGCCGCCGACCTACTCGCAGGTGGTTAAGGCAGGCAACACGGTCTACGCGGCGGGCCAAACCGCGGTCGACGAGAACGGTAAGGTCGTCTCCGGAGATTTCGAGGCCCAGGCCGTGCAAGTGTTCGAGAACGTGCGCCAAGCGCTCGAGGCGGCGGGAGCCTCGATGAAAGACGTCGTGAAGATGACCACCTACCTCACGGACGTAGCCAACCGCCCAAAGTACGGTGAGGTAAGAACCCGTTACTTCTCGCCGCCCTTACCAGCATCGACGCTCGTCGGTATCTCAGCCCTCGCCAGTCCCGATTACCTGATCGAGGTCGACGTGACCGCGGTCATAGACGACTGACCTGCTCTAGATCTTTATCCTTAACGGGTTCTTGGGCTTGTAGATCTTGTATTTCCCCAAATCTTCACCTGTCGTGGACCTGACGTCGTGCGTGGTCTTCGCGGGCTTGACGATATTGGGGCTTTCTTCTTTCTTGAAGTACAGCCCGCAGTAGGGGCAGTGCAGCTCCACGTCCACGTGCAGCAGCTCGATGTCGCCGTAGTACGACTTGTGGCACTCAGGGCATTCCACGTAAAAGATCAGCGTCACCTGGTCTACCTCCCTTACTTCAGGTAATCGGGGTTAATATACTCCTCGAGATTTATGCGGTCCAACACCTTTTGCGGCACGTTGATTACCCTCTCGTACGGCCTGTTCAGTGGCACCGTCGCGTCGATGATCATTCCCGACGTGGCCACCTCGTGATCGATGGAGGGGTCGAGGGTGTTTCCCTTGAGATTCTTCAAGATGGTCACGTCCTTCTCCGCCTGCACCCTCATCGCCACCGCCCACATCACCTCGTTCATGTTCCAGGGGTCGATGTCGTCGTCCACGAGGATAACGTGCTTGAGGTAGTCGGACGCCCCTAAGGCCGCCATCGCGGCCCGCATGGGCTCACCCTCCATCCGTTTCTTGAGCGAGATCACACAGTTGTAGCCGAGGCCTCGCCCGCCGAAAGCCACGGCGATCGCGCTGGGCACGGCATTTCTGACAGCCCTCAGCACACCTGCCTCTTTGGACAGGTCGACGTTGGGATCTTCCAGGTACTGGTTGCCGCTGATGTGCGACGTGAAGATCGGGTTCTTCCGGTGCGTCACGGCCTTCACCTCGAATACCCAACGCAGTCGCTGGGGCCCGTAGTAGTCGGTCCACTCGCCAAAAGGACCCTCGACCGTGCGCCAGTTCGCGAGGAGCTCACCTTCGACGATCACCTCGGCATCGGCCGGCACGAGGAGATCGTTGCCATACGTCTCGGAAGGCACCACCCGCACCGGCTCCCCCATCACCCCGCCGATCGCCTCGTACTCGTCGACGTCGATAGGCGACATCGTCAGCGTGCCGATGTAGAAAGCCGGGTGGTGGCCTATCGGGAGGGCCATCGGCATATTGCGCCCTTGCTTCTCGTACTTCTGGAAATAGGTCCAGAGGTGCCGCGGCGACATGTGCAGGGCGGTATGGTTCTCGTCCAGGTACATCATCCGCTGGTAAGAGGTGTTGTAGCCGTAGTCCGGATCCCAGGCCAGCACCGACAGATCGAAATAGGGGTTACCGTCCATCTCGTGCTGGCGCACGATGGGCATCTCGGCCAGGTTCACCGCGTCTCCGGTTTTGATGACCTCCTTGACCGGTGCCTCGGACTTGCCGACGATCACAGGCTCGGTTCTTCGGCTCTCTCGTCTAAGAAACTCGTTGAGGAGGTCAATGCGCGGCCCCGGCTTCAATCCCAGGGCAATCTCCGACTTCCTCTGATTGGCAAAGATGCCGATCAGAAGCTGGTACTCACTGCGCTTGCCTTGCAGGTTCTTAGCGTTCTCAAAGAGCAGCGCCGGCCGCTTGCCCAGGTCGGTGAGCTTCTTGAAGATCGCCGTGGCCTCGAAGAGATTGGGGTCTATTTGCGTGCGAACCCTCACCAGCTCCTTCGGCTCGTGCTCGTCGATGTACCGGAGGAACCCTCTAAGATCTTGGCTCATTGCTCGAATGCTCTCCTTTTTCCAAAAAGAACTGCACAGGGTTGGGCTTCCTGCCGGAACCCTCCGGCCTGACGGGATACCGCCAGATAGGCACGTGCTCGATTCGCATAGCCACGGAGTTAGCCTCGCGCCTGAGCACGATCCACTTTAGCCAGTTGTCGTCGTCGCGGTAGGGGTACTCCTCGCGATAGTGGCCGCCGCGGCTCTCTTTCCTCAAGAGTGCCGACAGGAACACCAGTTCAGTGCACGTCAGGTAGTTCCTGGCTTCGTTAGCCTTCAGGAGCTCGTGGGGACTGGCTGCGGTGAGCTCACCCAAAGAAGCTCTCAATTCCGCGAGTGCTGCCAGCGTCTTCCTGATCCTGTTCTCGTGTTTGAAAGTGCTGTACTCCGCGGGAACGGTCACCTCGAGCACTTTTTCGAAGAGATCGTCTGAGCTAGCGCCGGACTCGCGTCCCATCGGCGCGAAAGCGTCTGCCTGCAGGCCGCGAACTTGATCGATGCGCACTGGCGCCTGGTCGAAGGCGCCCGCGTACCTGGCCGCGAACTCACCGGCACGATGCCCTGAGACGCAGCAATAGGCGAGGTTCACTCCGCCGACGGAATAGGTGCCGTGGGGCAGCATCTTCGTCGCGCCGCCGGCGGCGAACAATCCGGCGAGGCTCGTCTCGCAACTGGTGTTGACCCTGACGCCGCCGTCCCCACTGGGCACGAAGACGCCGTTCAACGGCGTGTACTCGAACATCTGCTTGCTCAGATCGATCCTCGCCCGGTCGAAGATCAGCATTCCTTGAGGAACCACTCGCCTAAGGCGAGCCAGCGCGTCGGGCGACAGGTGGCGCATGTCGCAGTAGAGGGGGCCGCGTCCCTCCAGAGCTTCCTTACAGAATGCCTGGGTGAGAACGCAGAGCTTGGAACGCTCCAGCAGCACAGGATCGTACTTCTCCATAAATCTCTCGCCCTGCGCGTTGACGAACCTGGCGCCCAGACCCTGAAACATGTTGAGTCCCGAAAGCCAATACTTGCGGTCGATCCCTTTGAGGTGCCCGGCGGTGCAGAACTCCATGCCCATCAGATCGGCACCCGCGCGGAAGGCCATAGCCCCGCCGTCGCCGTTGATGTTGTCCACGTACTCCCCACCCCGCTTGGGATAGATCGGGCCCGCCGCGACGACGGTTGCCTTGGCATCGAAGCGGTAGCGCTCCCCTGTGCGCGAGTCGAACCCTACCGCGCCAGCCACCCTCCCTTGAGTCGGGTGCAACCCGTCGGAGGTGAGCAGATCGGTGACCGTCACGCGCTCGACGAGCTTGATGTTCCGCTTCAGCACCTGCTCGCGCATCTTTTCCATCAGCTTCTTGCCGTGGAACATTATGATGCGGGTGTTTTCGTGTGCCCTGCCGAGGACGCGGGCGATATTGCCCTTTTCATCCCGCTCGAAGTTCGTCCCCCAACTGTCCATCTCGGCGATGCGCTGCACCTGGTCGGCAAGAAACACCTGCACCCAGTCCTGGTCGTTGAGGTAATCTCCTCGCTCTACGATCTCTTTCATCCACAGGTCCAAATCGTCGCCCGGCATGGGTGCCAGGATTACACCCGCGGCCGAGGTGCTGGAACCGCTGCGCGACACCCGCGCCTTATCCACGAGAACGACGTCCTCGACGAAATCCGCGGCACGGATCGCCGCCCAGGTGCCGGCCAGGCCGCCACCGATCACGAGCACATCGCTCCGAATCACTTGGCTGTTGTCGTCGCGAAACACAGACATTAGTACTTGCCCAATCTCTTGACGGCGTAATCCACGTACTGTGAGTCGATAAGCGTCTTGGCGTCGATAGGCTGCTTGACGAATCCCTTCTCGGTCAGCCACTTTGCGTCATTCGTTATTGTTTCGGCATTCACGCTGCCATTGGGATTCAGGCCAACCGGCACCATGCGTTCAAAGAGGGCAGCGTCTTTCAGCGGTGTGGTCTTAGTCATTATGGAAATGACCTCTTGCTTGTTCTTGCCACTCTTGAAGGCGTCATAGTAGTCCCGCACGCCCCTCAAGTAGGCGACCATAAACCGATTTGCCGCTGCCGCGCTGGCCGCCGTGCCGAACTTGGGGGAGTAAACCAGCACGGCAATTTGCTGGTTGGGGTAGATCTCGTCGAAGCCCTTCCACCGCACGATGATGCCTCTGTCCACGCCCTGCACGACGCTGGGCTCGATAAAGAAACCGGCGTCCACGGCCTTGTTGGCCAGAGCGGTAAGGATATCCGGCATAGAGGGAATCACCTGCTCGTTAATGTCTTTGCGTGTCAGATTGGCCTTGGCCAGAACTGCCTCCAGACTGAGCTCGGTGATGCCGCCGGACGTGTTGTAGGCGAACGTCCTTCCTTTGAGATCGGCATCGCTCTTGAACGCCCCGCTTTCGACCAGGTCCTTGCGGACGACCATGGCCAGGTAGCCGAAGCCCTTTGGCACGCTGCCCTTATCGGCCACGATCTTCAGGGGAATATCTCTGCTGGTGGCATTAAACAAAGCCGCGCCGAGCATGCCCCCGCCGACCTCGATCTGGTTGGTGGATAGCGGCGCAATCATCTGCCCGAGGTTGCTGAAGGGTACCACCTCCACATTAATGCCCTCTTCCTTGAAATAGCCCTTCTCGACGGCGATCAAGGTGCCAGCGTCGGAAGAGCCCGCCGGACTCAGCATACCGACCTTCACATTGACCGGGGGTGAAAGGGGCTTCTCCGGTGGCTCCTGAGGCTTCGGGGCCGCAGGCTTCTGTGCGGCAGCCGGCGCAGTGGCAACTGGTGCCGGGCTAGTCGCCTTTGGTTGTGCCTCCTGCTTCGCCGGAGCGGTCGTAGGTGCCGCTTGCTTCGCCGGGGGCGCCACAGGCGCCGGCTGCTGGCAGGCCCCCACAAACAGGACGGTGATCAGCAGAGCCGCCACCACCTGGACAGCGTTTCGGACATTGCCTCCGCTAGTCTTGTGCCAAAACATCTTGCTTCCTCCCTGTACGAGTTGATCCAAATTGGCCGCAACAGGATGTGTCCCTGGTAGGGACGGTTCGCGAACCTCCCCATGCGCATTAAGCTAAGCAGCCGCTAGGCCGGTAGACGTACGGTCTTAATGTAGGGGCGAACGGCGTTCGCCCCCCTCGGTGGTACGAAGAAAAAAGAAAAAGCCGCGCACCATGAAGAGGGGGCCTCGAGCCCCCGTTTTGCGCGC
>JACQUC010000048.1 GCA_016210495.1 Chloroflexota bacterium | reverse complement strand
CGTGGATGTCGGCGTTCAAAGCGGGCAGGAATACTGCCCCGCCTCGATCATATTGGCTACCGGTTCAACCTACAGCCGCTTGGGCGTGCCGGGCGAGGAGGCGTTCTTCGGCGCCGGCATTCACTTTTGCGCCACCTGCGATGGGCCTTTTTACAAAGGACAGGACATCGTTGTGGTTGGCGGAGGAAACAGCGCTTTCCAAGAAGGCCTCTTCCTCAGCAAGTTCGCCAGGAGCGTTACCATATTGATGAGGGGCAAGGAGTCGAAAGCCAGCCAGGCTCTCCAACAAAAGGTGTCGGAGCGAAAGGACATGCGCGTGCTGCCGGAAACTGTAGTCGAGGAGTTTCGAGGGAAGCGGCGGCTGGAATCCATGGTCGTAAAGCACCTGCCTACGGGCGAGACCAGAGAAATGAGGCCCGGAGCCGTTTTCCAGTTCATCGGCCTCAAACCAAATACGGCCTTCATCCAGGACGCCGTTGACTTGGATAGGTACGGCTTCGTCGTTACCAAGCCCAACCTCGAAACCAACCTGGCAGGCGTCTTTGCCGCCGGAGATTGCCGGTCCGGCAGCACCAAGCAGGTAGCCAGCGCCGTGGGCGAAGGCGCCACGGCAGCCTTGATGGTCAGGGAGTATCTGGAGCGCCGTGGCACGAAGGGACGAGCTCCGGTGGAGGAGCTAGCCGCCGGTTGAGGAGCCCACCGGGTGATGGCGCCTTCCTGCCAGATCGCGAACAGCATCGGAGAACCGGGATGAAGAACTACGACATAATGGTCATCGGCTCAGGCTCGGGACTTGAAGTTGCGGCAGAAGCGGCGGAGCGCGGCCTTTCTGTGGCAATTGTGGAGCCGGGGCCTTTCGGGGGGACGTGTCTCAATCGCGGCTGCATTCCATCAAAGATGCTCATACATTGCGCTGATGTCATGGAGACCATTCAACGGGCGGAGCTATTTGGCATAAGGGCGAAGGTCGAGGCGGTGGACTGGCAGTTTATCATGAGGAGGGTGTTCAACGAGATCGATGCCGACGCCCGTTCGATTGAGGAAGCCAACCGGCAGGCCTCCAATGTCGACGTGTATAAAGGCGCAGGCCGCTTCGTAGGCGTGAAGGCCCTGGAGGTAAACGGCGAGAAGATCAGCGCCGAGAAAGTGCTCATCGCCGCCGGCACCCGGCCCTCAGTCCCGGATATCCCTGGCCTGAGCAATGTCCCCTACCTCACTTCGGACGAGGCCCTGCGTCTTCCTGAGCAACCTGGCAGTATTGGCATCGTAGGCGGTGGATACATCGCCGCCGAGCTGGCGCACTTCTTCGGCTCCCTCGGAACGAAAGTGACCATTGTCCACCGTCGGTCATCCTTGCTTCGGGACGAGGACGAACAGGTGGCCCGCCGGTTCACCGAGGTGTGCCGGCGCAAGTATAACCTTCTGCTTGATGCTCAAGTGGCTCGCGCCCATAGGGAGAAGGAGCAGGTGAGTTTGGACGTGTCCGTAGGTGGCCGTACACAGAGGGTGGTGGCGGATGCGCTTCTTTTGGCGACCGGGCGCGTGCCCAACAGTGACCTGCTGGAGGTGGAGAGAACGAGCCTCGAGGTGGATAACCGAGGGTTCATCAGGACCAACGTGTACCTGGAGACCTCGGTCCCCGGCATCTAGGCCTTGGGGGACATAGTGGGGAAGAACCTTCTCAAGCACAACGCCAACCTTGAGGCAGAACACGTGGCCTACAACATCTTCCATAAAGAAAAGCAGGTGCCGGTGGACTACCATGCCATGCCACACGCCGTTTTCGCCTCACCCCAGGTCGGAGGCGTTGGGCTGACGGAACAGGAGGCGAAGAGACGTCAGATCGAGTACGTTGCCGCCACCTACGACTACTTCAATACCGCTTATGGCGCGTCTATCGAGGACCGGGACGGCTTCGTGAAGGTCCTTGCCCAACCGCAGACCGGAGAGGTCCTGGGCTGCCACATCATCGGCAGCCATGCGTCCATTCTCATCCAGGAAGTGGCCAACGCCATGCGAATGCGTCTGACGACCGAGGCCATTACCAAGCCCATCTACGTTCATCCGGCTCTGCCAGAAGTAGTCCAACGAGCCTTCCTGATGTTGGACGTGAGACCGGCCTCCAGAGATTGATGCAATGGTTAGTACTCTCGGTCGTGCATACGGTGCCGTATCGTGGCACGCCCTCCGAGACCGGCCCGGTTTGCGATACCGAGTCGGTCTAATGGAGCCGTAATTATGATGCGGAGCACTAGCCGTCACGTGTCCGAGTATGAACCACCCTTGGTGCTCGCGATCGACATCGGTAGCTCTTCGGTGCGGGCCGGGCTGTATGATGCCCGGGCGCACGTCGTCGAAGGGACGGAAGTCAGGCGAGACCACCTGCTGCACGTCAGCTCCGATGGGGGTGTCGAGGAGCTGGCCGAGCATGTCCAGGCGTGTGTCGAGGGTGCCGTGGATG
>JACQUC010000042.1 GCA_016210495.1 Chloroflexota bacterium | reverse complement strand
CCGTAGGGGCGGACGGCCCTGTCCGCCCTGGGTGGGGCGGGGGAATTGCTTCAGAAGTCCGTCGCCCCCACGTACACCTTCCTCAACTCTGGTACCGCCTCCTCCGTCAGTGCCTTCATCACAATCCGCAACCTGACCGTGCCGTGGAGAAAGCGGCGGGCAATGGGCTCCAGATGATCGCTCCCAATCGGCACGTTTAGCACGTGCATCCTGTTCTCATATGCCACATTGCAAACATGTTTGAGGACTTCCACCATATCTCCTGGGAGAGCAAAGCCAGCCAACACCGCGTTGTAAGCGCGTAGCTCCTCGCCGGGCCCCGGCACCCTCGGTAGCGGCACGACACGCCCAAGTGCGTCGAGGATGAGCTTGCCCAGCCGGTACTTCAGCGCCATTCCCGCGATTTCGATCCTCACCAGCTTCGAGTAATCCCAGTAGCCCACACACGCGGTTATCCGGCCCTGCCGTTCCGCGACGAACACCTCGTCGAAGCCCACGTGGGGCACTCGGGCAATCTGACGTTCCAAGGCAGAGACATCCGTCGGCATGTAGAAGTCGAGCCCTTCGTAGGCTGCGTTCAGCAGTCGAGCCACTTCCGGTAGGTCCTCTCGCCTCAGCGTGCGAACGTACACCTGGTTCGAGACCCTCTGTCGCTGAAACGTGAAGACGCTGTAGATGCGGCACTCGGACAAGGCGTGGTAACCGGCCCTCTGGCAAAGCCTCAACGACGGCACATTGTCGCTGGCGACAAAGCCTTTGGCAAAGTTAGCTCCACAATCCTTGGCGTACCGCTCAGCCGCATCGAGCAACCGTTGCCCGACCCCTCGCCTTCTGAGCTGTCCGTCCACCTGTGCTCCGTACAGGTAAGCCTGTCTTCGTACCCCTCCGGCGAGCATCGTGTTCTCGATGGCGCAGCCGATAGATCCAACAATCTTTCCCTCTTCCTCGGCCACGAAAACGGCCCACTTCTCGCGCAGTCGCGACCGCGCGAAGGGGTCACCCTTCGGCACGAATCGTACCGCTAGCTCGACCCCCTGCGGGCAACGCCTTGCCAGCGCCGCAATACCCGCTGCATCTGAGCTCTCCGCCTGGCGAATGATCATTTCAAAGATTGATGTCCTCTAACTTGATTCCCTTCCTGGAACGAAGGCTCTTTCTTGCCGATTCGATTCGCTCCAGGAACCCGGGGATCGTGCTCGAGCCGCCAGTCGAACCAATCATCTTCCGACTCGAAGCCGATCAACACCCCGGCCGGCTTGCCGTGCCGGGTGATCACGATCTCCTCCTGCCCAGCCAGACGCAAATACTTTGAGAGGTCGTCCTTGACCTCGGATAGTGGTACTTTTCGCATTTTACTTCTCCCATTCCTCAAGCCAGGCGGCCGCCTCGGATTTCGGAACGATGGCCAGCACCTCCACTATAGCCATAATATCCCAAGTGCGCAAGCTAATTGAGGTGCGGTCACAAATCGAAGGGTGGACTGGGGAGGTCGAGCTCGGGAGCGCCCTGCAAAGCGGGGCCCGTTCCCTCGCGGGCGAGACGCCCACGCCCCCAGATTCCACCCAGCCAATTATTACCGGGCATCAGATGTCTAGCAATGTCGACGTGTTGGCATAATGGCTTATCCCGGTCAATTCCCGCGTTAATTGTCACAGGAAACCCCACCCTCGCTACCTGGACTTTTCGCTTGTCATAATCTACAATTGACTTAGAAGGCTGGTCGAGCCTTACTCTTCATTCTGTTCGTGTCACCCTGGGAGGTTCCGCGTGAGACGCAAATGGTACGGCGGCGGCACGGAGCTGTCGGTTCGCATGTTCATAGTGATGTTCCTGCTGGCCGTCGTCTATTTGTTCTTCATCCTGGCCCTCTGGGCGGCAGGCCTCGATTTCTTCTCGCTCGCCGTCATCGCTGGCATTGTGCTTATTGGCCAGTACTTCCTGTCGGACAAGCTGGTCCTCTGGTCCATGGGCGCCCGAGAGGTGACCTCGGCGGAGGCTCCCGGGCTCCACGGGTTGGTCGAGCGTCTGGTCGCCATGGCCGATCTGCCGAAGCCGCGCATTGCCATCGTCAACACGAGCGTACCCAACGCCTTTGCCACCGGCCGCAATCCCAAGAACTCGGTCGTGGCCGTAACCACGGGCCTGCTGGATCGCCTGGATACCCCGGAGATAGAGGCCGTGCTCGCCCACGAGCTGTCTCACGTCCGTAATCGCGACGTCATGGTCATTACGCTGGCCAGCTTCTTCGCCACCATCGCCCAGTTCATCATGCGTTCCGCGATGTTTGGGGGTTTCAGCTACCGAGGTAGGCGCGGCCGGGGCGCCGAGTCTATCATCCTTATCTACATCGTCTCCATCGTGGTATGGCTGATCAGCTTCTTCCTAATTCGCGCCCTCTCACGCTACCGCGAGCTAGTCGCCGACAGGGGCTCGGCCATCCTCACGGGCGCGCCTTCCCATATGGCCTCCGCGCTACTGAAGATCAGCGGTGCTATGCAGCGCATACCGCAGCAGGACTTGCGGGAAGTCGAGGGGATGAACGCCTTCTTCGTCGTCCCGGCGCTACGCGGCGCCTCGCTAATGGAGCTCTTTTCGACGCACCCCTCCCTGGAGACGAGGTTGGAACGGCTGAAGAATATGCAACAAGAAATGGAGACCCTTCAGTGAGCTGGCTCGACGCCCTTTTTGGCCGGCAAAAGCCGGTGAAATCTCAGGTCGAGAGCCTCTTCGCCATCACAACCTCCAGTGTCACACTCGCGGTCAGGTTTGGCTTGAACCCGACGGGCCGGGCGGGCATTTGTTTCAAGCCAGTCGCTTCGTCCTATTTCGAAGCCGCCGAAGTCGAGGTCAAAGACCTGCTGCGCATCGCCGCCAGGGAGTCTGGCACCAGGATCGAGCTGGCCAAAGACAGTTACAATTTTCAGTGGGTCGTCATGGATGATAAAGATTTCGAGGACCTGGTGGCGGCCACGCATATGGTGAGCCAGACGCTGGCGGAGCACGGCTTCGGCGAGCAGTTGCTCGCCGCCGTGTTCCAGTTCTTGGACGCGCAGAGGCAGCCCGTCTACTGGATCTACAACTACAAACGTGGCCGCTTCTACCCCTTCGTCCCCACCCAGGGCAAGCAGCGTGATAACGCCTACGAACTCCGCCTGCGAGCGGTCATGGAAAAAGAGATGCCTGTCGAGCAGGAGCTGGAGCGGTGGTATCCACTTTGGGACATTCCGCTCCAGCCCCGATGATCTTCGCTTAGCGCGGGCGCGAAGCAAGATCACGATACGTTTGGCCGAGTGTAGTCAGCACTCCCTGCAGGTTCACCAGGTTGCCTCCAAACCCCCACGACTCTCCGTTGAGCGAAAACCAGTACCATCGATCTATCTTGGCACCTTCCAGCCACCAAACCATGTCGGTCATAAAGGTCACCATGCAGGGATCTTTGTCATTGCCCCAATCCATCCCGAACTCCGAAAGCCAAATGGGCTGCTGCTCACCTGCGCTTCGCAGATACTGAACCGCCTCCGTAATGAAACGCTTGGGGTACGTGGTGTCGCAGTAAGTATTCAATCTACCATTCGCATAGTAGAATGGCGGATAAGCGTGGAGGTTCCACACGTCTATGGGTGGATAGACTCCGTACATGCCGCGATACGACTCTCGAAAATCCTTGATGTACGTCAATGCTCCGCCAGGAACGCCGACGACGTCAGGGTAGTTCACGATCCCGCCATTGAGTATCTTGGCCGTGGGATCGACGGACTTGATTCGCCTGGCCCAATTGTAGAACAGTTGCGCGTAGGCGCTTGGCGATAGGTTATCCTGCGTCGGAACGTTAGGTTCGTTGCCAATCATCCAGTAGCTGCCTGGATGGGAGCGGATAAAATTGTCTAGTCCGGTGTCCCTGATGTAGCTTCGCGCCACCATCTGTACCCTTTCGAAACCCGGCAACGGCTCGCCCCACCCGTACTGGTAATACGAGCGCACACGCAGGTTGTTCAGGATCACCGACATATCGGGGCCGATAACGTCGGCCACCACCACGCCGAAGCGCTGATCGTAGCCGGACACAGGTGCGCTGGTAGGCGTAGGAGTGCTGGTAGGGGTTGGCGTCGGCGTGATCGCGGGTCCATCGTAAGCATACGTTATGGCGAGGGTCGCGGCTCTACCGGGGCCACTATCGTAGGCGGCCACCGACCGGTATGCTGTTCCAGGTCCAGCCTTCAACAACAAAGCGAGCGGGTTGCCCGGGTTCCAGTCAGCGCGGTTCACGATCTCCTGGATGATGGCACTCAAATCTGGCGACTCGTACCAGGCTCCATTGGTCCAGATGCCGTTTTGAGCCCAGTAGGCGCTGGCCGCGGTCTTTGTCCTCTGACTTACGAGGGGATTGCCCGGACCGAAGTCCACCGCCCTCACGTTTGCCTCTCCATAGATGGTTACCGTGGTGTCCTGCCAGGACCACAGGTAGTTGTTGACCCGGAGCCTTGCCGATTTGATCGTGCTTCCCCTGGGCACGCTGACGCGCGCAAACCTCAGGCCGGCATCATAACGTCCTCCTCCGGCGATTCGGAAGTAGGGGGCCAGGTACTGGCTATCGAACCCGTCTACTGCGTAGGTGTCGTCGGCGCTCGAAGTGACGGCTGCCGTCCAGGTCGCGCCTAGTGCCAGCGCGTCCATCGCGTTGGATGCCGGTGTGGCAGTGGCTGTTGGTGTGATGGTAGGCGTTGGCGTCGAGGTGGGTGCGCCAGTTCCGTCATAGCCATACGTTATGGCGAGGGTTGCAGCCCTCCGGGGGCCACTATCGTAGGCGGCGATAGACCGATAGCCTGTTCCATTACCACCCTTCAACATCAAAGCGAGCGGGTTGCCTGGGTTCCAGTCCGCCCGATTCACGATCTCCTGGATAATGGCACTCAAATCAGGCGACTCGTACCAGGCTCCATCGGTCCAGATGCCGTCTTGAGCCCAGTAGGCGCTGGCCGTGGTCTTTGTCCTCTGACTGATGAGGGGATTGCCCGGACCGAAGTCCACCGCCCTCGCGTTTGCCTCTCCATAAATGGTTGCCGTGGTGTCTTGCCAGGACCACAGGTAGTTATTGACCCGGAGCTTTGCCGACTTGATTGTGCTCCCCTTGGGCACGTTGACCCCCGTAAACCTCAAGCCGGCATCATAACGTCCCCCACCGGCCACTCGGAAGTAAGTAGCCGTGTACTGGCTGCCGTAACCGTCTATAGTGTATGTGTCGTTGGTGCTGGAAGCTACTGCTCCCGTCCAGGTCGCGTCCGAGGTCGACGCGACCGCTGGATTTGACGCAGGTATCCCAACCGAGCCCACTACAAAGGCTAGCAGAACAACTGTAACCGCAATGCGGACCATCATAACCATGCCTGTCCACCTCGATTTCACCAGCATTCAGAACGCCTGATTTGCTCGTCTGATACCACGTGCCTCAGATCGTGTCCTGCGCTGCCGAGGTGCGGTTGTAGCCGCTTCGCAGGACTGAGCGCGGGCCGGGGCACTCTGGGACGCAACCATGCACAGTTAGTACGAGAACGAACGGCTTCATACTCTAAACGTAGCAGACGGGCCAGACCCTGTAACGAGTCATTCCTGGTGAATCTTGATAAGGGGATTCACTTGAATGCCAAAGGGGGAAGGAATTACGTTAGGCGTAGGGGCGCGGTCTCCGCGCCCGCTCGGAAACATGCCCTTTGACCGGTGTCAGCCCTAGCCGAGCAGTGTCGTGCTTCAGCCGGCGTGGGGCATCACGGCCCGCTACCCCGCAAGTTTGATGCGGCCTCGAGGGTGCGTTAGCGCTGCATCGCTGCAAGACCGCGGTATGTTTGTCCAAGAATGGTAGGAGTACCGGCAAGGTCTACTAGGTTGCCGCCAAAGCCCCAGGACTGCCCGTTGAGCGAAAACCAGTACCAGCGATTCACGAGACCGGTCGTCGCCAGCCATCCCACCATATCGGTCATAAACGTCACCACACACGGGTCCTGGTCGTTACCCCAGTCCATGCCAAACTCCGTCAACCAGATGGGTTGCATTTCACCTGAGGCACGCAGGTACCGCGCTACCTCCGAAATGTGCAGCTTGGGAAACGACGTGTCGCAGAAGCTTTGCAGTCTCCCATCCGCCACAAAGAACGGCGGATAGGCGTGGATGTTCCATACGTCGACTGATGGGTAGGTTCCGAACAGAATGCGGTGTGATTCTCGGAAGTCCCTGATATACGCCAATCCGCCCCCGGGCACGCCGACGACATCAGGGAAGTTGCCGATACCGGCATTCAGAATCTTGGCCGTGGGATCCAGACCCTTGATCCGTACGGCCCAATTATGAAAAAGCTGGGCGTAAGCGGCGGGTGACAGGTTATCCTGGTTCGGAACGTTGGGCTCGTTGCCAACCATCCAATAGCTGCCTAGATGTGAACGGATGAAAGCGTCTAGCCCCACTTCGCTGATGTTGGTTCGACCCACCATCTGTATCCTCTCGAAGCCAGGCAGCGGTTCGCCCCATCCATACTTGTAGTACGTTCGCACGCAAAGCGAGTTCAGCACTGACGACATGTCTGTGCCGACAGTATCTGCCACCACAACGCCGAAGCGCTGGTCGATGTTGGGTGAGTCTGCGCAGATAGGCGTCGTGATGCTCGCAACCGTGGGCGCCGTTCCCATCGCGGAGGCGCTTGCCGTAATAGACAGCAGTCCAGCCATAACGGCCAGACGAAAAGCCAATGTAATCATCTTCGACCCCAAATCCACCACGTTTTGGCCAAGTGTTCCTCTAATCAGGCACCATAGCATACACTCCGTTGCAAGATTCGTACCTGGTGGCACCGTAGGGGTCCGCCTTAGGCGGACGTAGTTGCTCCGTTCCCATCAGCCAAGACAAAGAAAACGACAGCCAGCAGGCAATAGCCCTGCTGGCAATCCGATTAGGAACTGGTATTCGACCGAGCAGGTCGCAGCGTTAACCGCTTAGCCCGGGATTAGGCCGTCGCCTGTGAAAAGCGACTTGGCCTCCTCCAAAGTCGTGTCCGGGGATGGTAGTATCAGCTCAGATTCCACAATCTCGTCCGGCTTCAACGGCTGACCCTTTTTCCGCACCAGGTCGATCATCTGAGAGAGCAGCTTCTCGTATTTCTTTTGGTCGCCAGATGCAACGACGTTGACCAGATCATTGTCGATCTCGTTGAGCTTGTCGAGCACGCCGCTGGATAGCCTATACTGTCCCTCGGTGAGAATACGAACGATCATTTGCCCTCCTTAAGCTGCTTCGGTCTTGGCGCCTCAATCTGCTTCTTCATTCGCTCGAGTTCCTGATCGACGCTTTGCGATACCGTGATTTTTGCTAGTTCCCGCTCGACCACGTCGGGCGTGCCGGTGAAATCCTCTAGCGTGCCCGCCGCCACCAGTTCGTCTATCGCCGTCGCACGCGCCCGTAGCTTCTCGGTCTTGTCTTCTGCGCGCTGGATAGACAGGCCGACGTCGGCCATCTCCTCCGAGATGCCCGTCACCGCCTCGCCAATCTTTACCTGCGCCTCCGCCGCGGAGTACTGGGCCTTGATCGTCTCCTTGCGGGTGCGGAAGGCCTCCACCTTCATCGATAGACGGGTTTCCGCGGTGGTAAGCTTGTCCTGCTCCCGCTGCAAATCGCCGATTTGAGTGTCCAGACCCTGTACCTGAGTCAAGATGACCTGTTTGCGTTCCAGGGCCATTCTGGCCAGATCCTCTCGTCCAGCCGCCAGAGCCCTGCGTGCCTGTTCGTCCAACGTGGCCGCGTTCTCCTGTAGCTTATTCCCCTGCAGCTCAAGACGACGCTTCGCGGTGACCACGTCGACGATGCCTCGCTTCACATTCTGCAACAGCTCCAATTGCTTCTCGTAGGAGTAGTCCAGTGTCTGCCGGGGGTCTTCGGCTCGATCCAAGATAGAGGTCATCTTTGCCTTGAGAATGGTGGACATTCGGGACAACAAGCCCATATTCGATACCTCCCGTTCTTAGTTGGCTGGTATCCATTATAAGGCCACCGGCTTAGCGTTGTAAAGCTCGCTCTTACGTCATCGGGTCGATGGGCAAAGTAAACCTAAAAGTCGTTCCTCGCCCCTCTTCACTTTCGACTGTGATGCAGCCACCATGGGCCTCCACAATGCCCTTGCAAATGGAAAGCCCCAAACCCAGCCCTTTGATCTCCTTGTGCGCTCTTGCGTAGGGCCTGAATAAATGCGGCAGCTCCTCCTGAGAGATTCCCAAGCCTTGATCGCTGACCGCAATAGACACGTCGTTGCCCTGTCTTGCGACGCGGACCCGCACCTGTCCGCCTTGGGGTGAGTACTTCACCGCGTTGTCGACCACGTTGTCGATCACCTGCCGAATGCGATCGCAATCCCAGTGACCATTCACGCCAGGCTCCGCACCCTCGAACACAAGCCTGTGCTTCTCCGTCAGCGACTGGCGCGCCTGGGTCACCTCGCGTGCTATTTCGACGACGTCGCACCTCCCACGCTTGAGATCAAACCGTCCGGATTCCATTGACGATATGTCGCCAAGGTCCTTGATGAGTCGCTTCAATCGATTCGACTGGCCGGTTATGGTGTTTACTATCTTGCAGAGCTCCCCTGCCGACCACGTCTGAGTGTCCCACTTTCCGAGCAGTTGAGCATAGCCGTTGAGCACCGTCAGCACGTTGTTGAGCTCGTGGCTTACGGCCGAGGCGAACTCGTTTCGCCTCCGCCGAGCGTCCTCCAGTTCCTGGGCGTAGCGCCCAAGTTCTTCGTTGCGCGACGACAGGGCTTGCTCCAGCTCGACCCGGTGTGTGATGTCCCTTACAATCTCCACCACGCCGACCACTCGCCCGCACTCGTTCTTGATACCGGAGGTAACCACGTCCACGTGGCTCTCCCTACCCTCTCTGCCGAAATGAACGTGCGTTGCCCTGGCAGAAGAACCGGAGGTTATGGTTTTTTGCATCGGGCAGTCCCCGTGTAGCGGGAAGCAGGGCTCACTCTTCCTGTGTGATACCTCGTAGCAGTGGCGGCCAATGACCTCCTCGGCCGTCCAGCCCTTGTTCCGGAGCAGCGCCTCGTTGGCAAATAGCACTTGGAACTGTGGGTCTATGATCAGCACTTCGTCGCTCAGCGCATCCGCGAAGGCGCGACACCCATCTGTGAAAGCCTCGATGGTCTCGCTAGCGTGTACTTTTGTCTTGCCTCTTGTGAAGATCTCCACGTTACTTATTGCCCGGTATTGGTATCATCGCCTCATGCCGTCCGTCCCAGCGTTCTCTTCCAAAAAGCTTGCGGCCGCGCGCGCGCGGCCGTCCCACACCCCTCTTCCAACGTGCGCCGATCCCTTGCGCACAAATCAATTTTACCAGACGCGTGGCCTTCGTCGCTATGGCCTTTTCCCACCAATGTGCAGAGGTTGCTGAGATATTTTCCAAAAACCCGTCCAAAACCTAGTTGACAAACGCCCAGTTCTATGGTATACATCCGGTATACATTCCCCGAGGCCTGTTGTCTATGCGGCGTGGCCTGAGTTTTCGCGGCGGCAGCGCTTTGCCAACCGGGGCTGTGTCTATCCCTCGCAAGCCCTGTGACGCGATGCATTCCTGCCGTCGCAAACCACTTCTACGCTACCCTCGACGGGCTCCGCGACCGCTTTGTATGGAGACCGGCCACGACGGCCGACAAGCTATTTCGGTTCTGGCGGGTGAGCTATGAGAATAAGGTCGACTGGTCTTGGCAAGACCGAGCTGGTGGGAGAAATCGAATCGATTCAGCGCAAGGGCGATTACCTCATTGTGTCCATGCGGACGGTCCAACCGGTGCGTTGGCACGTCAGGGTGGCTTTGACGCCGAAGGATTTGCTCGGGATGCTCAAATCCTCTGGCCTGCTGGCTACCTACCTTCTCTCGAATCTTAGGACGCCCAAGGACGGCCCGGCGCCCCCACCAGACTATTAAACACACCCCAACCAAGGAGGAACAGCAGTGGCCAAATACGATGTCGTCATCATTGGCGCAGGCGTCAACGGACTTCTCGCCGGAGCTTACCTTTCCAAAGCCGGCTTGAAGGTTCTCCTCGTCGAGAAAAGGTACGAGGCCGGAGGAGGTCTTGCCACCGAAGAGGTCACATGGCCGGGTTTTCTCAGCAATACTCACGCCGTGTACATGATGATGGTCGACTACGCGCCTGCGTACAACGATTTCGAGATCGAGCGAAAGTACGACGTGAGACACGTATATCCCTCGTTGCAGGTGGCGATGCCTCTGGCGGACGGCAGGAGCCTGTGTCTCTATTCGGACGTCGAGAAGACGTGCCGGTCCATAGCTCAATTCTCACAGAAAGACGCCGCGGCGTATGCCGAGATGTCCGCCAATTTCGGCAGGTTCGTGGCAGAGTTCCTGGCTCCGGCCACGTATGTGCCTCCCGTGCCCGCCATTGAGCAGGCAGTCAAGTTGGAATTGACCGAGCTCGGCAGAGATCTGAGCGCCTACAGCGAGAAGAGCCCCCAGGCGATCGTGGATGGCTTGTTCGAGAACGAGCACGTCCGGACCCTGATGCTCTACTTGGCTTGCCACTGGGGTTTGCCGTACGATGTAGAGGGAGTCGGCTACCTCGTCCCGCTCTACATCAATCGCGCGGTCAATACCAGGATGGTCGTTGGCGGCTCGCATCGCATATCGCAAGCCTTCACCAAGGTCATCCTGGAAAACGGTGGAGCGATGATGACGACAACACTCGTCAAGAGAATCATCGTCGACGGTGGAAGCGCCAGGGGGATCGAGCTCACGGACGGCACGGTGATAGAGGCCAACAGAGCGGTGGTCAGCAGTCTTGATCCCCATCAGACTTTCCTGAAGCTTGTTGGTGAGAAGATCTTGGGTCAGGAATTTGCGGAGAAGATAAGGGGCTGGATATGGGAGGACTGGTCGCTCTTCCAGGTTGATGTAGCATTGGAGGAGTCTCCCAATTTCCTGGCCGCTCGCGGCAATCCGGACGTCAACAATGCCCTGATGTATGTGCTTGGTTACGAAAGCGTTGACGAGCTCATCCACCACTTCGACGCGATGGCCGCCGGACAGGTTGTAGAAGGCGCCGGGTTCAATCTCTGCTTCCCGACTTTGCACGATCCCACGCAGGCGCCGCCTGGTCAGCACGTGGGCGTCATCTCCCAGATGGCCGCCTACAATCTAAAGGAGGGAGCCGACCGGTGGTGGAAGGTTCGCAAGACGCTACCCGAGAAGCTGTTGGCTACCTTGAGGAGATATGCTCCCAACGTCACGGACGACAAGCTCATGGGCACCGTCTACGCTACGTCACCGCTGGATATCGAAAACAAGTTCAACAACATGGTGCAGGGCTCCATCAAGCAGGGCAAATATCATCCCCTTCAGATGGGTTTTCTGCGGCCCAACGAGGATTGCTCTGATGGAAGAACGCCGGTGAAGAATCTCTATCTGTGCGGTGCCTGCATCCATCCGGGTGGGCTGGTCCTGCTGGGATCCGGATATCTCGCCGCCGGTGCTGTCGCTGATGACCTTGGCGTCGCCAGATGGTGGACCGAGCCCGCTTACGTGCAGGAAGCCCGTGCGAACGGCCTGCTGTAGGGGCGTCGTCCTGTCCCCTCCATAGGCATTAAGCTAAGGCGAATGCTGATTTCAGAGCCATCGGCCGGGGACGTTGTTAACGTAGGGGCGAACGGCGTTCGCCCGCATCGTTGGTACGAAGATACAAGAAATCGCCGCGAACATTGACGAGGGGGCATCGTGCCAACGTTTTGCGCGCTAGAT
>JACQUC010000041.1 GCA_016210495.1 Chloroflexota bacterium | reverse complement strand
GGCGACGGCGCTCTTGATGTCTATCTTCCAGCCCGTCAATTTGGCCGCCAGTCTGGCGTTCTGCCCCTCTTTCCCGATAGCCAGGGAAAGCTGCCGGTCCGGCACCACGACGGTGGCCGCTTTCAGGCCGGCGTTGATTTCCACATGGAGCACCTGGGCCGGACTCAGGGCGTTGGCGATGAAAGTGGCCGGATTAGGGTCCCACAGCACCACGTCTATTTTTTCGCCGTTCAGCTCACTGACGATGTTCTGAATGCGTATACCCCGCTGGCCGACGCAAGATCCGACGGGATCGATTCCCGCCTGTCGCGCTGAAACGGCCACTTTGCTGCGCTGGCCGGGTTCGCGGGCGATGGATTTTATTTCCACAGTGCCGTTGTGCGTTTCCGGCACCTCCAGCTCAAAGAGCCGCTTCAATAGATTGGGATGAGTCCGCGAGACGATAACCTGCGGCCCCCTGCCGGAACGGGCCACTTCCAACACATAGGCCCTCACCCGCTGGCCCACACGGTAACGCTCTACCCGCACTTGCTCCGAAGGCGGCATCAACGCCTCCGTCCGGCCCAATTCCATGAATATATTCTTGTTAGATTCGATACGCTGAATGATGCCACTGACCACGTCGCCCTGCTTGGTCGCATACTCCTCGTAAATGGCGTCGCGCTCCGCCTCGCGCAGCCGCTGCAGCACCACCTGCTTGGCCGTTTGCGCGGCGATACGGCCGGCGCTCTTGGGCAAGGACACTTCCACCGGCGCCGTCTCGCCCTCCTTGATATCCTTCTTCAGTTTCCGGGCATCCGCCAGGGATATCTCCTGCAAAGGATCGGTCGCCTTTCCCACCACCATCTTTTCGACAAATACCTTGAATTCGCCAGTGCCGGGGTGCAGCTTTACCGTGACCGGCGCCAGGACCAGCGGGTTTTCCTTCTTGTAGGCGGAAACCAACGCCGACTCCACCGCCTCCATGATAACCTCTTTGGGCAGTTTCTTCTCGGCCGAGAGCTGGGTGATGGCGATCAAAAAGTCGCTCTTCATATTTGTTAATCGACCCCTTTAGAGACCAATTCCCTTATATAGCAAAAAAGTGGGAGAGAGCCCACTTTTTGTCAAGAGATGTTCGGTTACGACTTAATATAGCACACTTAGTGCAAATGTGCAACTGGCGAAAAGGCAAGAGGGCCTCCACCTGCGAGCGCCCGGCGGCACAGGGAATCCGCGAAGGAGGCGTAGCCGCGACCCGCCGGGTCGCCCTGTAGGGGCGGTTCGTGAACCGCCCGCACCGAACCTTGCGACTTCGCTCGCAAGGCGGTAAAATCCCTGTGTTCGAAGGACTTCCAATTGAAGCGATGACCAGGAGGATTCATGAGCCAGCGCAAGGGAAATGACTACCAAGCCGGCGACGGCGATAACGTCGCCGATTACCGGCACAAGAATGTCAAAAGGATTAACATCCCCCCGGCGGGCATCGAGGCGCGGGGCCAGGTCGTCAAAGAAAAGCAGGTCAGATTCGCTTATAACCCGCACCTGGCGCCGGTGCTGCGGTTCGACGCCGCGGGCAAGGCTGATGCCGTGGCGAAGCTGATCGCAAAAGCGGGACGTCAGAAGCTGGCGCCGGATGAAGTGGCGGTCCTGGAAGCGGCGCTGCGTAACCACGAGCCCTGGCTGGAGTGGGCCGGCAAGCGGGAGCAGCAGTGGTGCGTGGCCGACCCCGTGGCCCTGCACATCCACGAACGCATCTCCACCCAGGCCATCCTGCGCACGGCCAAACGGCAGGAAATCATGCGGAGCATGTTTGCCGACCCGGAGCAGGAATATCGCGAGGCGGTTCAGTTCTACCAGCACCCCATGGACTGGACCAACCGCATGATCCTCGGCGATTCGCTGGCGGTTATGGCCTCGCTGGCCCGGCGCGAGGGGCTGGCGGGCAAGGTCCAGATGATCTACATGGACCCGCCCTACGGCATCAAGTACGCCAGCAACTTCCAGCCCCAAGTAGGACAGCGCGACGTGAAGGACAGAGCAGAGGACCTGACTCGCGAGCCGGAGATGGTGAAAGCCTACCGTGACACTTGGACCCTGGGCGTCCACTCCTACCTCTCCTACCTGCGGGACCGGCTACTGCTATGCAAGGAACTACTGGCGGACACGGGAAGCATCTTCGTACAGATTTCGGATACGAACATTCACATTCTTCGGTCACTTCTCGATGAAGTCTTCGGGCGTGCCAATTTCATGGCCCAGATCGCCTATCGCACCAGCGCGCCGTTGGGTTCTCGCTACGTTCCGACGATCTTCGACTACGTACTTTGGTATTCAAAAGACACTGCACAGGTGAAGTTCCGTCGACTGTTCACTGCGAAATCTGCTTCGGATGATACCTATTACGATGTCCTTGAAAGCCCAACTGGGGAGCAACGGAAACTCGCGCGAGATCAGCAGAGTGGAGAGACCTCTCCACTTTTTGCCGGAAACGCATTCGCCAGCATCACTCTCGTCGCTGCTGGACCAAATCCCAACTGCGTCTTTCCCGTTGATCACGCTGGGAGATCGTGGACGCCAACAGGCGGTCGCGGTTGGAAGACAAATGCTGGGGGAATGGAGCGGATAAAACGTGCTGATCGGTTGTTCTCCACTTCAGATGTTCTTCGTTACAAGTTCTATCTCAGCGACTTCCCGTTAATGGAACTCACCAACCTATGGAGCGGACTGGCCGGTGCTTCTGACAAGGCGTATGTCGTTCAAACTTCGCCAAGGGTCATCGAGCGATGCCTCCTCATGACCACCGACCCCGGCGACCTTGTCCTCGACCCCACCTGCGTGCGCAAAGGGACGCGGGTCTGGGTGGTGTTGGCTGGTTCCCCCTCCCTAACCCTCCCCGTACACGGGGAGGGAACTGGTACGTCGTCTCCCCCGCGTGCGGGGAGACTACAGAGGGGGCAGCCGCACGCGGGAGACTACAGAGGGGGCATCAGTGCGCGAAGAAACCGCAGAGGGAACGCCCTTTTCCCGCGTGCGGGGAGAACACAAGAGGGGGTAACCCCGTGCGGGGGGACTATGGGGGCGGCCATCCCCTGTCAGCACGCGGAGAGGGCGCTTCTTCCCATCGAGGCCATCCTTCCCGGGGATTCCGTCCTCGGGCACGACGGCGAAGCCCACCCCGTCGTGCGCGTCATCCGCCGGCAGTACCGTGGCAAGATGATTGGCATACATCACGAACGGAGCGGCGCGGCACTCTGGGCAACCGCCGACCACCGCATCCTGGCTAGAATGCGGCCCCGTTCCCTGGGTGGTCATACCGATTGGTCCGCGTCGCCGGTCGCCAGCCTGGATCGAAGGAAGCAGATGCGACGTGAGCCGACTCCACCCGAGGCGAGGCTGTGGCAGGTGCTGCGCAGGAGGTCGTTAGGCGCCAGGTTCCGCCGGCAGCATCCCGTCGGTCCGTACATCGCCGATTTCTACAGCCGCGATGCCGCCCTAGTGGTGGAGGTCGACGGCGCCGGGGCCCATGACGGTGAAGAGGCGCAAGCCTATGACCGTGCTCGGGACGCTCACATGGCTTCGCTTGGGCTGCGCGTGCTCCGGGTGTCGGCTTCCGACGTAGCGAGGAACCTGGAAGGCACGTTCGAGTACATCAAGGCTGCATGCGACGACCTAAACAATCCGGACGGTGCCGAATGGGTCGAGGCCGCAGAACTTCGGACCGGTGACACCGTCTTCGCCGGGCCTGACCGGCGCGCCGTTGCCGTCGAGAGTATCAGGGAAGAGGTTAGCGCCGAGGAGGTCTACGACCTGGAGGTCGAGGGGGCGCACTCCTTCCTCACCGAGACCTGCGCCGTGCACAATTGCGGCAGCGGCACCACGGCCTACGTCGCCGAGAAATGGGGCCGGCGCTGGATAACCATCGACGTCAGCCGGGTGGCCCTGGCCATTGCCCGGCAGCGCCTGCTGACGGCCAAGTACGACTACTACAAGCTGAGACCCACCAGCGCTGAGGACGTGCAGCGCAACACCGATGGTCCCTGGCTCACGGACCCGGCGGGACAGATTCCAGGCCCTTGCACCTTCGAGTGCAAGATGGTACCGCATGTCACCTTGAAGAGCATCGCGCAGAACCAGGCGCTGGACCCCATCTTCGAGAAGTGGGAACCGGTGCTTGCGCAGAAGCTGGCAGCGCTGAATCAGGCCCTGAAGCCAGTCACCAAGGAGACGCGTTTCAAGCTCCTGGGCAAGCTGGAGGACAAGCGAAAGCGCGAGGGCAAGAGGTCGGTCACCGAGGCCGACGAGCGGCGCTGGAAGCTGCCTTCTTCAGGTCCCCCCTTTGCAAGGGGGGATTCAGGGGGGTGGAATGAGTGGGAGGTCCCCTTCGATACGGACCCGGACTGGCCGCAGCCGCTACAGGAAGCGCTGACGGACTACCGAGAGGCATGGCGGCGGAAGATGGACGAGGTCAACGCTTGCATCGCGGCGCGGGCCGACCAGGAGGAGCTTGTGGACCAGCCCTTCATCGATAAGGGGAAGGTGAGGGTGTCCGGCCCCTTCACCATGGAGGGCGTCATTCCCGAAGAGGAGAGCATCGACGATGGTGAGCCAGAGGAGTCGCCTATCGGCGGCGCGCCAGAGCGACTTGGCACCTTCGGCGAGGGCGAGGGTTCGGCACACACGGAGGCGCGGAATGCGGAAGCCTATCTCGACCGCATGATACGTCTCTTGCGCGAGGACGGCGTCCGGTTCCCGGACAACAAGGTGATGAAGTTCCAGACGCTGGAAGCGCTGGCCGACGGTTCGACGCTTCACGCCAGGGGGACCTGGGGCAATGGCGAGGGCGAGCGACAGGCGGCAGTAACCTTTGGGCCGCAGTACGGGCCGCTCACTGCCGGGATAGTGGAAGAGGGGATCCGGCTGGCGGCGCGGCGCGGGTTCGACGACCTGGTGTTCGCCGCGTTTTCGTTCGACGGCGCGGCGCAGGCGGCGATCCAGGAGGACCCCGACCCGAAGCTGCGCATACACATGGCGCAGATTCGCCCCGATGTGAACATGGGCGACCTCCTGAAAACGACGGTTTCGAGCCAGCTCTTCACCGTCTCCGGCTCGCCGCGGACGCGCCTGGAACAGGGAAAGGACGGGCAATACGTCGTCCACATGGAGGGCGTCGACATCTACAATCCGGTGACCAACTCGGTACACTCCACAGGCGCGGAGAAGGTAGCGGCCTGGTTCCTGGACAGCGACTATGATGGGCGCTGCTTCTGCATTTGCCAGGCTTTCTTCCCCGACAAGAGCGCCTGGGAGAAGCTGGGCAAGGCCCTGGGCGGGACGCTGGACGGGGACGCCTTCACGAAGTTCGCCGGCACGGCCTCGCTACCCTTCCCGGCGGGCAAGCACAAGCGGGTGGCGGTCAAGGTGATCGACCCGCGCGGGAACGAGGTGCTGAGGGTTCACAGGCTGGGACAGGCGCTATACGATGGAGGGTGAGGCTGATCATGAGCGAATACTTTGATGAGCAAACCCAATGGGCGCTCAGCCGGATTCTCGAAGGCGTGCCCGAGGAACGTCTGCCGGCCAGCCTGATTATCATAGACAACAAGAGGATCAGGATTCGAGGTGGCAGGGATGCCTGAAGGGCCCGTCGTCATCCAGCCGGTTGAAAGCCCGGTGATCTGCAAGCCCTTCGAGGAGCCAACCCGGCATTGGGAGTATGACCGGGCGACGGGGCGCGCTTCGATGGCACCGGGACGCCGCCCCGCGACCTACTGGTACAAGCTGCCGGAAGAGGACGCGCGTCAACAGAGGCTGGCTCTCCATCTCAAAGAGCCAGGCGGCGACGAGATACGCCTTGAGCTTGAGGAGGGACGCCGGGACCTGACGCTGGTCAATAGCCTTCGCTCTGATGTCAAACGCTGGCGGCAGTCCAACTATGAGGGCGCGACTAATGTCACCAAGGACTTGCTCCGGCACTGGTGGCGAAGGGACCGCCCCCGACGCCTGTTCTTCTGCCAGATGGAGGCCGTCGAGACGATTATCTTCCTGAACGAGGTCCGAGGGATCCGCAAGGACGGCAGCAGGGGCAAACCGCGCTGGAACCCGAAGTTTGCAGATAGCGATTTCGAAAAGCTTCTGGACCGTCCCGTGGAGCCGGGGTATTCTCCTCTGAGCCGCATGGGCTGCAAGATGGCAACGGGAAGCGGCAAGACCGTGGTCATGGCCATGCTGGTTACCTGGGCCTTCTGCAACCGGGGCCGGGTGCCCAGCGACGAGCGGTTCCCGAATGCAGTCCTGGTGTGTTGTCCCAATCTTACCATCAAAGAGCGGTTGCAGGTCCTCAGAACGGACAGTCGCGTCGATGACTACTACACCCAATTCGAACTGCTGCCGCCGCAATACCGCGACCTCTTGCGGACGGGCAAAGTGCTGGTGACTAACTGGCACTACTTCGCGCCGGAATCGGAGCACAGCGAAGGCGGCAAGAGCTACGGGGTGGTGAACAAGGGCGAAGAAACGGATGAAGCCTTTGCCCGCAACCGCCTGGGCGAGCTTTTCGAGCGCGGGCCGGTCCTGGTGATGAACGACGAGGGACACCACGCCTACCGTCCCGCTCCCATGTCGGAGAAAGAGGCCCGGACAGCGGACGCCGAATCGAGGAAGGAGCGAGAGGCGGCGACAGTATGGGTCCAGGGCCTGGACCGGATCAACAAGGCGTGCGGCATCAAATGCTGCCTCGACCTATCGGCCACACCCTTTTACCTTCAGGGGAGCGGGTATCCCGAAGGGGAGCCGTTTCCGTGGATCGTCAGCGATTTCGGGCTGGTGGATGCTATCGAGAGCGGGATCACCAAGATTCCCCGCCTGCCGGTCAGCGACACCACGGGCCAGCCGGACCCACAGTATTTCCGCCTCTGGCGCAACATCACCAGAGACCTCGCGCCGGCGCAACGGTTATCCAACAAGCGTCCCAAGCCTGAAGCGGTGTGGGAGCGCGCCCAGGACGCGCTAGTCCAGTTGGCCGGGGAATACAAGAAGACCTTCGACATCATTCAACAGGCCGATGATACGGCGTTGAAAGCGCCGCCCGTCATGATCGTTGTCTGCGACAACACCGACATCGCCCAGGTCTTCTTCGAGAACATCTCCGGCCAGACTGAGGTCGAGGACATACCCGATGAACCAGAGGACGACGGCGATGAGGGAGAAGCGAAGTTGCGGAGCAAGCGCCCCAGGACGCGCGTGAGTTATGGCGCGACCAGGACCGGGTTCCCGGAGCTTTTCCAGAACGATAAGGGTCGCCTGTGGACTTTCCGTATCGACACCAAGCGCCTGGATAAGGTGGAAAGCGAGGACCCCGACGCGACGAGGGACGAAGCGGCGAAAGAGCTGCGGAACATTGTCAACACGGTCGGCAAGCCGGGTAAGCCGGGCCAGGACGTGCGCTGTGTCGTGTCCGTGGCCATGCTTAACGAGGGCTGGGACGCCAATAACGTGACCCACATCCTTGGCATCAGGGCCTTCGGAAGCCAGCTTCTGTGTGAACAGGTAGTGGGGCGCGGCTTGCGCCGGATGAACTACACCCCGGACCCGCAGACGGAGCTGTTCCCTGAAGAATACGTCGATGTCTACGGTATCCCCTTCTCACTGATTCCTTACAAGGGTAAGCCATCAAAGACACCGGCGGACCGCCCAACGAACCATGTCTACGCTTTGCCGGAGCGGGCTGGCTTCGAGTTACGCTTTCCGAACGTGGAAGGCTACGTCTATGCGCTGCGAAAGCCCTCGGTCAAAGCGGATTTCTCAAGGTTGGAGCGCCTGTCCATAGAGCCGCAGAACACGCCGACGGCGACCTTCCTCCGCATTGTCACTGACCACCTTGAAGGGAGCGCCCACGGCGGAGGCATCGGCGACTTTGTGGAACACAATCGACAGCAGTATTACGCACACCACCATGTTCAGCAGATAGAGTTTGAGATCGCGCGGCAGACCCTGGCCGCGCTGGTCGGCGAAGGCATGGAAGCGCCCGTAAAGGGGACTGCTAGGACGCGTGGGCTGGCAAGGCATGAGCTATTCCCCCAGGTCCTCCGCATTGTGCGCCGGTACGTGGTCGAGAAAGTGGACTTCAAGGACGTGAACCCCTGCGAGCTGGCCCTTGAGAAATACGTGCGCCGGATCAAGGAACGCCTTCTGGACGCCATTGTGCCGGACGAAGAGCAAGGCGAGTTGCCTATCCTGCCGGTCCTGAACCGGTACAAGGCTATTGGCGCCACCGCCGACGTGGACTTCACCACCAAGCGCATTGTTCACAGTACCGAGCGGTCCCACGTCAACGCGGTGGTCCTGGACAGCACCTGGGAACAGACCGCCGCCTTCTACCTGGAGCAACAGCGCGACCGCGTCGTTTGCTATGTGAGGAACGACCGGCCTTTCCTGCTCGTTCCCTACGACTACGAGGGCGTGCAACACCACTTCGAGCCTGACTACCTGGTGAAGCTGAAGAACGGGAAGAGCCTTGTCCTGGAAATGAAGGGCGAGGAGTCGGACCAGGACCGGGCGAAACATCAGGCAGCGAAACGTTGGGTGACGGCGGTGAACAACTGGGGCCGACTCGGAGTATGGGATTTCGTCGAGTGCCGGGACCCGCATACGTTGCCGAGGCTGATTGCTGGGTTAGGCGCATAGCTCCGGAGACCGCTGTTTGGGGGCAAGCAGCCTGCCGACCAGGGAGGGGATCGCGTCGGGATAGGGGAACAGCCAAATCGATTATCGTGTTTGCGATGGAGTTCGCCTCTTCCCCGTCCCCCGCCTCAAGCACCACCCAGCCTCAGATTCACCGATACCACCCGGGCCCCCCCGCGACATCTTGCCATTGACTCGGTCCCGCCCGCGGTGTACGCTCCTCACATAGCGAAGGTCCGTGCTCAGCCGGACCCGAAAGCCCATGGTCCACAGAAAGGATACTGCCTTGTCCGGGGGAGCGCCGCCCGGCAACCAGAACGCGCGCAAACACGGCTTCAACTGGTTATGGTCGGGCGAGTTCACTCGAACCGAAGAAGTTGACGGCAGAGGCCAACCTACCACGTGGTATAATCTGGCAT
>JACQUC010000045.1 GCA_016210495.1 Chloroflexota bacterium | reverse complement strand
TTGCTGGTGGCCGGGGAACCATCGCCGCGTTATGGCCATTCGATGGTCAACCTCAATGGCAAGGTCTATCTCTTTGGCGGAGCGACCGCTTATGTCTCCGACACCCTGCCGATTTCGTCTTCGGCGGGGGTGAGTGGCTACGTTCCCGCCAGCATGTTGCTCAATGATATTTTCGCGTCTGATCCGGACCCGACTATTTGGGCACCTGAAGAACCGGCCAACAACCCGCCGCCGGCCCGCAAGAATCACAGCGCGGTTGCTCTGGGCGAGAAGATGTACATTCTCTTTGGGGAAGGCGACGGTGGACTCCTCCAGGATATTTGGATGTATGACCCCCTCTCGAGACTATGGCAAGAACAGGTCGTCAGTGGTCTCTCGAAGCCGGCGGCGCGGACTGGTCATAGCACCGTGGCTATGTTTGGCCAGATCTTCGTCTATGGCGGCAGGACCGCTGAAGGCGCAGTCAATGATTTATGGGCATTCAATACCGGGCGCGGCTCTAACACCTGGACACAGAGGGCAAACGGCGGAATTCCCGTCTATGGACACAGAGCGGTCGCCAATGATACCGGCGGCAAGATGTACGTCCTTGGCGGCTACAACGATGACTTCCGAAACGATTTGCTGAGCTATGACCTGAACACTAACACGTGGGAAAACATTGTGGTAGAGGGCGACCGGCCTTCGCGGCGCGCTTTTCCCGTGGCAACGTTTTCAGCCAACAAAATCACAATCGCCACCGGCCGGGGGTACAACTCATCCGGGGTCGTCACTGATCTGGATGATACGTGGGAGTTTGACACCGTCGCAGTCAATTGGGCGCCAAAAGCAAAGGTTAGCCCCCATTCGTTTTCGTCGGCGGTCGTTATTCCCAGGTCACCATTTAGCGCTCAGAGGGAATTACAAAACCTGGGATTGGCTCCCCGGACCACGCCCGGAACCGCGATCCTGTTCTTTGGCGGCTTGCGTGACGGGCGGCCCATTGCCGAAACGTTTGAATATACCGGTCAGTATCTTTTTCGCCTTCCTATGGTTTTTCGCTAGGGGGTTCCATTTTCCGCCCCAAAGAACGCCACAGCGTTGTCGAAAACCGCCCGCTCGATCTCCCGCCGGGGCAGGCTCATCCTCTTCATCTGGAAGACCGCCTTCGGCAGCGCCAGGACGTCGTCGGACAGCGAGGCAAGATCCGAGTTCAGGATAACCCGGTCGGCGCCGTGCGCGGCGATCAGAGATGCGGCACGCTCGTCGCTCAGCTTGCCGGTTTGCACCGACAGGCCGATCCAACCGCCGAAGCTCCTGACCATCTCGAAGGTGTCCTCGTTGACGTGATCGATCAGTACCAGGTCTTTGTCTATTCCCACGTCCGTGATGACGTCCAGAACGCGCCGGGTAACCTCCGCCTTCTGGCGCTCGGGCGTGTGCACGATGCACGGCTTGTTTAGCTCTTTGCCAAGGTCGAGCTGGCGGCGAAACACCCTAAGCTCGTCCTCCGTGTACCTGTGGAGGCCGATCTCTCCGATGGCCACGACTCCTTCGATGCCGAGCTTCTCTCTTAGCTTGCCCAGCACCTCTTCTTCGCCGGTCCTGGGGATGCCCCCCGGGTGCAGCCCCAGCGCGATGAACGCCTGGATGTTGTTGGCGGCCAGCCTTTTGCGGTCGAGCGTCATTATGCGGTTCCAATGGTCGAGCACGCTGGCCGCACAGGAAAAGTCCATGTAGTCGTGGGCACAGGTCACGACCGCCTCGGTGCCGAACAGGGCCAGGGTCTTCAGGTCGCCAATGCCCCTCGTATCGACGTGAATGTGTGCGTCGAAGATTCTCATATTATCTTTCCTGCCCTCCTGGTGCCACGAGGTCTGAACCGCATATTCAGCAGATTAGGGGATTACGCAGATGCGAATCGCTACACGCCGACAATCTGCGTAATCCATTAATCAGCGTCAATCTGCGGTTCAGACGTCCTACGCGCTCTTCAGGATCCTCTTGTGTCCCAGCGATTCGAAGAACGCATCCACCCGGTTCTTGATCTGGGCTTCGGAGAAGTAGCGAGGATCCTCGAGGTCCGACTCGATCAGCAGCGTCGGCACCTCCAGTTCGCGCACGAAATACTCGCGCATGTCGCCCTGCCCCGCCGAGAACAGGCGACAACTCTTCACCGAATGGATGACCAGTGCGTCGGCGGACCACTCGTCCACGTACCGCCTTATCTGGTCGTATCGCTGCAAGAGGTTCGAGTTGGTGTAGTTCTGGGCGAGCATGTGCTCCGCGATGCTTTCCAAAGGCCGGTCGGCATCGTGGCGGAAGCCGAACTCCCAGAGCCCGCCAACCGTCGAATACGTCGATGCCACCGATACGGCGCCCCATTTCGTGAACAGGTCGCGGAAGGTCTTCAGATATGGCCAGGGTGGGGGACCCTCGATAACGTACCTGAAGCGTTCCTGCTCGACCGGACTTATGCCCAGACGGGCCCGCTCTTCGAGCTCTTTGTACGCCTCCTGGAAGAACATCAGGCCCTCTTCGGAGCCGCGCACACAGTAGAGCGGCGCCATCAGCGTGACGGCGTCGAAGTACGCATCGAATGGCGTAGGCACACGCTTGGTGAGGTCCTTGATCCTGGACCAGTAGTCCTCTGTTTCGCCGGCCAGCTTCAACACCTGCTTCAGCCTGTCCTCGTCGTAGCGTCGTCCGGTCATTCGCTCGAGAACCTTGATGAGCTCTGTGAGCTGATTCACCACATACTGCACGTCCTCCCGCCGGCTGCCCTGCCCCGGATCCCTCGGGAACGGTATGTCCAGGGTGAAGACCTGCGCGCCGGTGTACTCGGCCAAATGCTCGAACCAGTTCAGGTAGACGTTGCAGCCCACGAAGTTGCAGAGGATGAGCGACGGCTTGGGAATCCTGGCGAACGGCGTTTCGAGGCCGCTGAAATACAACCCGACGTCGGCCTTGACGTAGGCGCAGTTATCCATGGAGTAGCCCATTTCCTCGGCCTTCTGGATGTAGGGCAGCACCAGTTTCTTGGCGGCGATCTGAAGGCAATTGACCTCGGGATAGACCGGCAGCATATCGAAAGCCTGTAATAGCTCGATCGGATTGCCGCTCACCAGCATATAGACCGCCGGCTGGGTTCCCTCCTCTGCCGCCTGCGTCAGCCTCTTGTAGTATCGATTCATAACCTGCTTTTGCAGCAGGTGGATTCGTCCCTGGTAGCTCTCGGTCACTATGACCACCTCATTGGCAAGATACTTGCTCTTTGCCTAACGTAGTTTCTGGTGCAGCATAGAACGGCGTAGGGGCGAGGTTTCCTCGCCCTAGGCTGGGGCGGGACACTGCCGCCATGTTGCACCAAGAACTAATTTAGTTCACCACGCCGAAGGAAGTCTGTGATATAAGTCACAGGGTCTGCTACAATCCGAGGGGTGATTTTGCGCAACAGGTTGAGGGACCAAAGGATGCGACGTGCTTTCGTCTTTATGTTCGGCCTGGCGGCCCTGGCCGTGTTTGCTCTCGTGCTGGGAAGCTGGGGCGAGGGCGGTGAGGCTCAGGCCAACTGTCGCGCCGGCGACGTGCTGGAGGGCGTGCATCATCCGGCGCGCATCAAGGTCATCGACCGCTGCGTTACCGTGCGTGGCACCGTCGCCATCGTGCGTGATCACGAGGATGGCGATTGGGACATCGGCCTCGTTCCGGACCCGCCCGACCTGGATCTTCTGGGTCGTGGCAACCTGACCAAGCTTGGCGGGCTGCTGGTGGTCGAGGTGATCCCAATGGACCAGCCCACGGTGAAGCGTCCTCGCGCGGGAAGCCGCATTGCGGTGACGGGCGCCTACGTCGTCGACACCCCCAACGGCTGGCGCGAGATACATCCCGCCTGGCAGATCGAGGAGCTGACGCCGAGCCCCATTCCGGAGGGCGCGGGTGCCCAGGTGCGCAGCGTGGCTCGCCTGGCCAAGAGGGCTCTGCTGAGGCTCCGGGCAGAGATCAGGGAGCTCTCCGACTAAGCACGAAAATAGACGAAACCGCAGAGATCGCAAAGAGCGCAAAGGAAATCAGAGAGAATCTTTGCGTCCTTGGCGCCCTTTGCGGTGAGCGTCCCCGCCTGGGCAAGGCACGAATCTTGCCAGGTTCAACTGGCAGAAGCCCGCGCGGCTGGCCGGGTTATTCTGTTCACAGGAGGGACCTTATGCGAGATCGAACCGTGCTCTTCCGAGCCCTGCTGATTCTTGCCGTCGGCATTCTCGGCCTCTTCCTCACCCTGAGGCAAGTGGTGCCCCTGCCGCAGATGCAGCAGCGCACGCCGGTCGACGAACTCCAGTTGCACCTCGTGGGAGTCCACGTGATCAAAGAGGCGCCGGATCGCCAGTACGTGGCGCACCACTACTGCCAGCAGCTCGCCGACGGCATTATCCAGTGCGCCGTCTTCGACTCGGCCGAGCCGGGCGCTAAGCTGGTGGACGTCGAATACGTGGTGAGCGACGCGATCTACACCTCGCTGTCTGCGGACGAGCAGCAGTACTGGCATCCCCACGACTACGAAGTGGAGGCCGGCCTGCTACAGGCCCCCGAACTGCCGCCAGACCAGGCCAGAGAGCTTCTGAACAGCATCCGCAGCACCCACGGCCGGACCTGGCACCTGTGGGCGCACAAGGAGAACCCGTTGCCACTGGGGCCGCCCGAGCTATCCTGGTCGGTAACCGGCCCCGGGCAGTTGCGCGAGGACATCGAGCGCGAGCTCCAGATGAAACACCAGTAGGGGCAACCCTGTGTGGTTGCCCCGGCGGCAAGGCCCATAGAATTCAATTTACGAAGATATCGTTCACCGCCCGTAGGGGTCCTTCCGCGGAAGGACGTGGTTGCCCCGGCGGCAAGGCCTAAAGAATCCAATAGACGAAGATATCGTTCACCCCGGCCAGCAGCAGCACCACCCCGGCCCCGCGCTGGAGGAGTTTGTTGGCGCGTTGCACTCCCTTGGCATAGCCTGCCGTCTGCCTCACTCCCAGTGCCAGCAGTCCCACCAGACCCAGCAGCGGCAGCGTCGTGCCTAGCGCAAAAGCGGGAGCATACAGCACCCCTAGCGGCGAGCGCAAAGCCATCGGGATAGTCAGGCCGAAGAAAAGCCAGAACAACGTTGGGCAGAAGGCAAAGCCAAAGGCACCGCCCAGGAGGAACGTGGCGCGCCACCCACCGCCGGTCGCCCGATCCTGAAGCCAGGCGCTCAGCCTATGGCCGATCGATACCTGAGGTCGCAGGACGCCGAGGAAGAAGAGCCCGATCAGCACCATCAGCACGCCTAGCGCCTTGCGCGCAATCACGATGATGGGAATGCTGCCCGTGGCCAACTCTCGGCCTACGAGCACCACCGCCGCACCCAGGATGGTGTAGACCAGCGCCTTGCCCAGCAGATAGGCCAGCGCCGAGCGCACTGGGGCATAGGGCGTGTCCAGACGCCGCGAGACGATGGCCAGGGCGCTGGCGTTGGTCGTCACCTGGCAGGGAGAGGTCGCCCCCAGGAGCCCCAGCAGCACCGCCGCCACAATCGGCAGGCCGATGGTGTCGGAGAGCGCCATCAGAGGCTCGCCGGCCATGCCGCTGATACCCGCCACGAAGCTGTACCAGTTGAGCGCCAGCTCACGCAGATCCACTTAGCCAACCCGCCCAGTGACAATCACGACCCACGGTATTGTTGCACCTCGCGCAATGGGATTATACTGGCCTCCTGGACCTTTAGCAATGTCAGTTGGCGTGGGGTGGCAAGACGCCTCTTCGAGCGTGTATCATATGGTAAACACCGTCGTCGACGAGCAAAGGGAGGTGCTGCTGTGCGGCAAGTTATCATCTACCCTGGAGAGGACGGCTACTGGGTGGCAGAGTGCCCGAGCCTGCCTTGCCGGTGTGCTTTTGTAGCTCGCGCACACCAATCGCTCGCATGTTCCCCTCCGATAGTGCAAGTACAATTATATATACATTGTTGTAGCAAATGGGCCAGTGGCTAGCAAGCGTTGGTGCCTGCACGAGGCCGTTACAGGTTTGTCGGCCAAACCGTCGCACCAAAAAAAGAGGTCGCCACAGTAGCGACCTCTCCTTGTTCAAAACAACCAGCACGCAGGGCGCAAAGCTCCGCCATCTCGATAGCGAAACAGGCCGACCCTCCGGTTAGCGGCCTACTTCTCCCGCCTGTAAGCGCTCTTGCCCGGTGTGCCTGGCAGCTTGGGATGGCTCAGACTGCTCGGTAGCCTGTCCCTTCCGCTACCTCCTTCCGCGGGCCGACTGCACATGAAGCACTTAACCACATCCCCATCTTGCCACAACGTGCCGCCACAGTAACGGCACCGTCTCGCCCTATCGTTTGGCATTTCTCCCCCTCCTAAGAATTGAGCCCACCGAGAACGAATGTGGTGGGCTCGAAACGGTCAAAGCCGCCTGAGTACATCAAAGTCGTCGATGCACGAGCCTACCAGCGTAGGCTGCGCCGCCGTGTTAACTTATCTTGTTATAGAAGGCTGGATTGCCCCGGGAACTACAAGGGCAAACATGTCGCTAATCCAATGTCTTGTGCGTTCCCGGTGCGATCTATTTCGGCTGTTTACCAGCTACGCCTGCGACCACCGCCGCCGCCGCCGCTCGGCCTGCGCTCGTACCCGCTGCTGGCGCGCTGCGCAGAGTAGCAGTCGGAGCAGTAGACGGGCCGGTCATCGCGCGGCTGGAACGGTACCTGTGTGTCCTTCCCGCATCGGGCGCACACCGCAGGGTACATCTCCCGGCGAGCAGTGTAGCCACCGGAGGAGTAACCACTACCACCACCGCGCTCCGCCTTGCGCGCGGCGCGGCACTCCGGACAGCGTCCGGGCTCGTTGGTGTAGCCCTTCTGTGCGTAGAATTCCTGTTCGCTTACCGTGAAGACGAACTCGCGGCCACAATCGCGGCAGGTAAGGGTTTTGTCTTGCATGTCTGTCACGCTGACTCCATTCAATAATTACTTGGAACGATCCGCCAGCGCGTCACGATTAGGGGCAGTTGAGCATAAGGAGGTGCATCACCCACCTAGCCGCTTCTGGCTTACTGCGGAAACATACCAGCACTCATATTATACATTATTGTTACGTTCATGGCGATACCTGCTTTTTGCCTAAACGCACTCCCCAAGCACGCACGCGACAAAAGCCCGTGCGGCGGGCGATTGGCTGCGCTCGCGCAAGTACGTGATAGAAAAATCGCGCTCCATCCGGCAGCCGGCGAGGTGCAGCGCGCAGATCTCACCTCTTTCCACCTCGGCCTGGATGATGCTCTGCGAGATGATCGTCACTCCCAATCCCGCTTGCACGGCACCTTTGATCGCCTCGGTGCTGTTCATCTCCAGCACCACATTGAGCCGCTCTGCCACAGACGCTAGGCTTTCCAGCGCCAGCGCCCTGGTGCCCGAGCCCGGCTCGCGGAGGATGAGCTCCTCATCGGCCAGCCGCCCGGCTTCGACTTCACGCTCGCGGCTCAGCGGATGGCCCACCGGCACCGCCACCAGCAGCTCGTCGGTCTGAAATGGAATCACCTCGATTTCAGGACTCTTGATGCGCCACTCCACCAGCGCGATGTCCAGCTCCCGAGCCAGCAGCGCCCGCTCCATACGTTCCGTGTTCGCGATCTCCAGCGACAGTTGAATGTGCGGGTAATTCGCGCGGAACCTTTTCAAGATCGAAGGCAGCACATAGTTACCAATCGTCAGCGTCGTGCCCAGCTTGAGCCGCCCTTCGCGCAGCTCGGCAAACTCCCGCATGCTTCGCTCGATAGCGTCCACCGCGTTGAGCACCTCGGCCGCCCGCTGCAAGAGGAACTCGCCGGCGGCAGTAAGGTGAATCTGGTGCCCCTGCACCTCGAAAAGCTGCAAGTGCAGGTGGCGCTCCAGCGACCGAATGTGAAAGGTAACCGCGGGCTGAGTGAGGTTCAGCACCTCCGCCGCCCGGGTGAAGTGCAGGTGTTCGGCCACCACGCAAAAAGCCTGAAGCTGTTGCAAAGTGAGCATTAGCCAAGTCCCGGACATTCCAGGCGAAATCGACTGTACCTGTCGCCGTCGTCATTTTACAGTACGCGCGCAGGCTTGTACACCACGTTAACCAGTGGGTGTGCGACGCCCTCTTTACTTCCTCGCTTCTGTTTGCTACCATTACGGCGTAGTTCAGAGTTGCGGGAGCGAATCTATCATAGTTCAAGGAGGTTCGTATGCGCGCGTCTTCTTCAGGCCAGGCGGTCGCTGCGGAACGCCCTTCGGGAGGTGCTCTGGCGCTTATATCCTCGGTGGGACTGGTCTTTGCGCTGGCGATTCTGGCCAACAAGCTCAACATCTGGGGCAACATACCATTCGGGCGCCAGGTGCTCGAGTACCCCCTCTGGGCGGCGCTGCTCGGACTCATCGTGAACCTGGTCATCAGCGCCACCAAAGTTCGCGACAGGATTAACCAGGGTTTCAGGACCGAGTTCTTCTTGAAAACGGGCCTGGTGCTTATGGGCGTGACGGTTAACTTCAGCCAGATCATGAGCATCGGCGCCAAGGGCGTGGTCCAGGCCCTAATTATGATCTCTGCCGTTTTCGCGTTCACATGGTTCGTGGCGAAGCTCTTCGGCCTTGACGACAAGTTGCGCGCCCTGATGTCCACCTCGGTGGCCATCTGCGGCGTATCGGCGGCCATCGCCGCCGCTGGCGCCGTCGTCGCGCGCCGAGAGCATCTCGCTTACGTGACCACGCTGGTCATTCTGTTCGCCTTGCCGCTCATGGTTTTTATGCCCTGGGCCGCCAAGGAGCTAAATTTGGCCACGGACATAGCCGGCGCCTGGATCGGTGGCAACATCGATACCACGGCGGCGGTGGTCGGAGCGGGCGCCGTCCACAGCGAGGCTGCTATGAAGACCGCCACCATCGTCAAGATGTCCCAGAACGCCCTGATCGGCATCGCGGCCTTCCTGCTGGCTCTCTACTGGGTGATGGTCGTCGAGCGCAAGCCGGACCGGAAGCCCAGCCCGATGGAAATCTGGCGCCGCTTCCCGAAGTTCGTCCTGGGCTTCGCCGCCGCCTCCATCATCGTGAGCCTGGGCTTGCTCAGCAACGCGGAGGTCGTGGCGCTGACGAATCTGCGCAACTGGTTCCTGACTATGGCCTTCGTCTCCATCGGACTGGAGTTCGCCTTCGGGGAGATCGGCAAGCTCGGCGGACGGCCGCTGCTCGTCTACTTTCTCGCCACGGTGTTCAACACGATCTTGGGGCTCTTCGTGGCGATGGCCATTTTCGGTGGAGCGCTCGGTATCTAGTGTGCTCGCAGAGACCATTGCCGGAAATGGGCTTTATTGGCCGGGCAGCGACAGGGCAACCACTTCCGCCTAAGGCGGACCCCTACCGGTCATAGCAATTACCAGGAGGACGATAATGAAGATCAGCGAAGACTGGCTCGCCGTGATAGTCGGATTCGTGCTCATCGCCATCATCCGCTTCAGCGGCTTCACGGCTATACCCTGGTAGAAGCAGGGGCCGATGTCGCGCTAAGCGTTCCTCGTGGCGTGACACGGCCTGGCCCAGGTGCCACAGCCGGCGTGCGCCCATTTGTAGCCGTGCTGCTCCGCAGGACGCATGCCTGTTCATGTGCCGAGACGCTTGAGCTACAGGCGAGCGCCTGTTGTGGCGAGCATGGACGTCGGTGGCGTTGCCCCCAGAGACCAACTGATGGTGCACAGTATTGTTCTGTGGAAAATGTGACCAAAGTCACATACGGCACGTTGGTAACGGGTACCATGTCATTGGTCGTTAGGTTGCTGTGTCTCTTCCTGTCGCCACCCGCCACCTGGCGAGACGACGGGGGAACACGGAACGGCAACAATGCCAAAGCACACAAGCAGGAGAGGAACGTCTATGAAAGGGCTCGCTTCGCTCGCCGTTGGCTTGACCTTGGCAATTGCGCTTATGGTGCCCTACCGGATCGGCGCGGCCGCTGATTGCGGATACGCCCTCGGCTTCGCGGCGCTTCGCGAGATGATCCCAGATCAGGTTGGAGACTGCGTGGTCGATGAGCAGTACGACGCCGAAACCGGCCACCTGTTCCAGGAGACCACCGGCGGCCTTCTGTTCTGGCGCAAGGCCGATAACTTCACGGCCTTCACCGACGGATACCACACTTGGGTCATCGGGCCATTCGGCCTCGAGCAACGGCTGAACACGGAGCGATTCGAGTGGGAGCCAACGGACCCGCAGATGTTTACGTTGACTTCCGCCGACCTGCCTGACGGCTTCACACTCGACGATGCCCGCTACACCAGCAACGAGATGGTCGCGTCCCAATACGATGACAGCCAGGCCGCACTAGCTATGCTACATAGCCTAGGACGTGTCGACGGGTATTACATCCGGTTTGATGCACACTCTGCGACTGAGGCCGGTGGGTTTGAATTCGTCACGAGCCAAGCAGCAGTATTCAGCAGCCCGGAAGGGGCGCAAGACTATATGGAGCATTATCGTGTCCGGCTGCAGGATATCCCGCCCCAATCGTACACTCTGGAAACGGTGCCCCTTGATAGGATCGGCGACGAGGCCGGCGCGGTTCGATACGTCAGCCAGGGCAGCTCCGTCACAGATTCCTGGATACAATACAATATCTTCTTCCGGAAGGGACCGGTCTTCGCCGTCGTCTATCTTCGCGTTTCGTCGCTTTCCGGCGAAGACATTTTTGAAGAGGGCGTGGGCTACGCCAGGGTCATGGAAGAGCGCATCAGGTAAACGTAAGGGCGTTCCACAGGCAAGCGCTTCGATGAGCATCACCACAACTACCGCCGGCTTCATGGATATCTGGCCGGCGGTCCCCGGGTCGCGGCCAGGATTGGCCCATTGTGTCGCTTTGGCAGGCGCTCTACGAGTACGTCTGCCCGCCCCCCAAGGTCCGTGCGGGAGCGCGCAGCGGGAAAGACTGATTATGCGTTGAACGCAGTAGCACAACCCCCGAACCTACGTCCCGCAGGTCGGTAGATAGATCAGGTTTCGACTGTATCTGGTCATGCACTCCGCAGATCGCGGCCAGCGTGGCGGAACGCGTCGATAGGACAGGCGCTCGAGGGGACCCTGAAGGGTGCGGCTACAACGGAGTCAACCAGTAGAACGGAAGACCTGTTGACAGATATTGTCGAGACGAGTATATTATCTTTGATCCGAAGCTCACACATCATCGATTCGTTCCTCTAGCGTCGGGAAGCCGATTTCACCAGCAGTGGAAGACGACTGGGCCGGTAGGGGGGTGGAGCCCCTCACAAAGATGGCGACCAGGGCAACGGAGTGCAGGTCGTCCCATCCCTGTCGATTCTGGCGACGGTTTTGGCCATCACACTCGCGAGGAGGTGCTCGATGCGTCGCGTTCTGTGGCTTCTCACGGTACTGTCCCTGCTAATCGGCCTCGTGGCGCCCACGCTGGCTGGACTGCCCCAATCGGCCTCAGCCGCCAGCCTTGACGACCTCTGCTCCCTGCTGCCCCCGGGTTACTCGCTGCAAACCAACGGCGCGCCTCCCAAGGGCACCGCCGTTCTTTGCGAGGCTGGCATCCAGGACCCCAAGATCTCCTGGACCGCCTACGCTCTTTCTGTGTTTATTGAGCGCCAAACCGACGAGATGGAAGCGCGCGTACGGGTTAGTGAACAAAGACGTTGGTCGGCTCAGTTTACCGTCAATGAGGTCCCTGGTCTGGGCAACTACGCACTTCAAGTTGACGCGAGATCCGGCCCAAGACCCAACCCTGAAGGGAGCATAACTTTTTATTTTGCCCGTGGCCGGTATTTCGTGTCGGTGGGGGCTCGTGCTGAGTTCGCCGATAAGACCATGCCGATCGCCCAGGCTATCGACCGCAACCTGCAGTCTCTGCTCGGGGGGCCGCCGGCCCCCGCTCCAACGCCTGCGCCTCCCCGGGTGTCGCCAACACCCGAGCCCACCGATTCGGAGCCGCCCATAGACTGTTCCACCAGCACCGGCGACCTGCGGGTCAGTCCCACGGAAATGAACGATATCATCCGCTTCCGCTGGAGGCCCGGCCTCGATCCCGCCGAGGTGAACCAGACCGTCATCGCCGATATCCTCGCCCTCGTCCGCGCCCGGGGCGGAAGTGGCACCGTCCGATGCGGCTATGATCCGACCGTGTCCCCCCAGCCCACTCCAACACCGCCGCCAAAGGAAGAGCCGCCGGCACGAGATTGGAACAATACGGAAACAGCCCGCATTCTACTGGGCGAAGCCGCCGCGAACAACGGTTTGGACCCCGAGCATATAGCCGCGATGTGGGCGTGCGTGCAACAGAATCTCGGCAGCGATCCGGAGAGCTCTCCTCTTAGCGCCCAGGCCATTGTTGACCTCATCAGGGATTGTTATTTCAAGCTGCCCAATACTGAAAGAGCCAGGGCGATACTGAACTTGTTCGCCGCGGACAACGGTTTGGACCCCGACCAAAAAGCCGCGCTGTGGCCGTGTGTGCTACAGAATCTGGGCAGCGATCCAGAAAGGGAACCTTTTACCCAACACACCCTTAATGAAGTCGTCAGCGGTTGTTATGCCAAGCTGCCCAATACTGAAAGAGCCAGGGCGATACTGAACTTGTTCGCCGCGGACAACGGTTTGGACCCCGATCAAAAAGCCGCGCTGTGGCCGTGTGTGCTACAGAATCTGGGCAGCGATCCAGAAAGGGAACCTTTTACCCAACACACCCTTAATGAAGTCGTCAGCGCTTGTTACGCCAGGCAGCCCGATACCGTCCCCTGAGCAGGGTCCCAGCTCTCCCCTGATCTCTGCCATAAACAATCCTTTGCCCCTGCCAAGAAAATCTTAATTGACTTTTGGCCCCGCGCATTGTAGAGTAGGCGGGTGAATCTACTCGGTCCTTCCAGGATTCCAACTCAAGCTACGATCGCGACCGGTCCACAAATTCGGTGTAATGGAGGCAAGCATGGTCGATAACGCGCTATCTCCCCACGGCGGTGAGATCGTAGAACGGATCATGGGGCCGGAGGAGGCCCGACAGAAGATTCGCGGCCTTCGCACGGTGCCTGTTCGCGCCCAGATGGCCAGGGAGATCGTCAGCACTGCCTACGGCTTCTTCTCCCCTATCGATGGGTTCATGGGCCTGGCCGACGTCGACTCGGTGGCCAGAAAGATGACGCTGGCCAGCGGCTACGTCTGGAGCATTCCCCTCGTCTTCGATATGTCGGACGACGAGATCAAGCACCTGGAACTGCGCGAGGGCGATTCGCTGCTCCTGACCTTTCAAGACCAGCCAATGGCCACATTGGACGTCGAGGAGATCTTCACTTACGACAAGGAGTTCCTGGCCCGGCAGGTCTACGGCACGGCCGACCAGAAGCACCCGGGCGTCAAAAGGACCTTAGGCTACAAGGACAGGTTCCTCGGCGGCCAGATCACCCTCGTCAACACGCCGGTCATCAACCCTCCCTTCGATCGTTTCTGGTATACGCCCAAGCAGTTTAGGGCCGTCTTCGCGGACAGGGGCTGGAAGACGGTCGCCGCGCATCAGACGCGCAACGTGCCCCACACCGGCCACGAGTGGCTGATGAAGGGCGCCTGGTTCGCCGCCAATGCCGATGCCGTGCTGGTCAACGCCGTCGTCGGCGAGAAGCGCCCCGGCGACTACATCGACGAGGCCATCATCCTCACCCACGACATCCTCAGGACCGCCGGCTACTTCAGAGAAGACATCCATATGACCTCGATGCTGCTGTGGGATATGCGCTATGCGGGTCCGCGCGAGGCGGTGTTTCACGCCATTGTGAGGAAGAACCTCGGTTGCACGCATCACATGTTCGGCCGCGACCACGCCGGCGTGGGAACCTACTACGACACTTATGCCGCCCACAGGATTTTCAACGAGCTACCGGACCTGGGCATCAAGCCCGTCAAGACGCTGGAATGGTACTACTGCCCGGACTGCTCCGGCATTGTCTACGAAGAGCAGTGCGGCCATATCGGACGCGAGCAGAAGTTCAGTGGCTCGCTGATCAGGAGCATCATTCAGGACGGCGTCAAGCCGACGCGCCTCATCTTCAGGCCGGAGGTGTTCGACGTTTTGATGGACTGCGCGGAGAAGTACGGCTTCGGCACGCCTTTCGTCACCGAGTACTATCTCCAGAACGCCAAACCCGTCATAACCATTCCACCCTTGCCATCGGAAAACGGGAGGTGAGCAGGAAATGTCGCAGGATAGCTATCCAATCAACATCTGGATCAACGAAGAGCGCTACGAAAAGCTGCAGCAGGCCGGCGTCGCACAGATGGCCGAGGAGGTGCTGGCCGGACTGAAGGCCATTCAAGTGCCGGCGACTTCCGAGCAGAAAGACGCGCTGTTGGAGAAGTTCCCTATGGCCAAGTGCGACACGGCGACCACCGGGACCATCGAGCTGCTGCCGAGGGACGTCAAGGACAGGATTTTCGACCTGGTGGTCGAGAAACGGAGCGTCGATGTGGTGGGCGATTTTCTGAAGGTCTGTGACTAGGGCCTCGATAAATCAAGCCCCACCTGGGCGATTTCTTGAGGGATTGTAGGGCCTTGATTCATCAAGGCCCCGCAGTGAGAAATGAGAGTAAGGGAGGTAACAGCATGCCAAGCTACGTGAACCCGGAAAAATGCGACGGTTGCAAGGCATTGGACAGGACGGCCTGCCAGTACATCTGCCC
>JACQUC010000044.1 GCA_016210495.1 Chloroflexota bacterium | reverse complement strand
CGGACGCATTGGCCGAGGTAGATCGTCAAATCGTGCAGATCATCGACCGGGCCAAACTGGGCAAGGCTGCATGAAACTTGACTCATTCGTTAAGATCTCGTCATATGAAGATATCTAGGGGACAGGGTGCGGATTGTTTCGATGATAACGCCGAGCGAATTGATCAGCTTTCCTGGAGGAAGACTGGAGATCGGCAACTCGGTGTACATCAACCGGGGCACGACGATCTCCGCATTCAAATCGGTCACGATCGGCAACAACTGTCAGATCGGCACGCACTGCATAATCACCGACAACGATTTGCACTCTGCCGAGGACCATCTTGCGCGGCCGGAGTCGCGACCGGTGGTCATCGAGGACGACACTTGGCTCGGAACACGGGTCATCGTTCTCAAAGGAGTTACGATTGGCAGAGGCTCCTCAATCGGTGCCGGCAGCGTCGTTACGAGGTCCATTCCGCGGCATTCGATTGCGGCAGGGGTTCCTGCTCGTGTGATCAGGCGCTTGGAGACGAGGTAAGAGCATTGAGAGTGCTACCATTGCAGAGTTTCGTAACTATCGCGACAACCGAAGTGAAGCTGAGCGTCGTTATCCCCACTCACAATCGCCGTGAGCTACTACGTGAGGTGCTGGACGCACTGGCTCGACAAACGCACCCTGCCAGCCGGTTTGAGGTGGTGGTTGTCGCCGACGGCTCGGAGGATGGCACGATGGAGATGCTTCGCAACCTCCAACTTCCTTACGGCCTCAGATCCTACTGGCAGCGCCAGAGCGGCGTGGCCCGGGCCCGGAACCGAGGCATCGAGGAGGCTGCTGGGGATATCGTTCTATTCATAGACGACGACGTGATACCCCTTCCCGATTTGGTGGAGGAGCACGTTCGCTGGCACGAGGGAGACGATAATGCCGTGGTGATCGGGCGGGTATCACCACCGCCTCGGTCGAAGCGGCCTGGTTGGAGCAAGTGGGAAGAACAACTGTTGGAAAGGCACTTTGAGACCCTGGCTCAGAAACGACGCCGCACGACGGCGCGCCACGTGTACAGTGGCAACTTCTCGGTTCGTAGACGCCATCTAGTAAGTGTGGGCGGCTTCGACGAAAGCATGACCCGGGCGGAGGACATCGACCTGGGTTACAGGCTGGAACGCGGCGGCCTCCATTTCTGCTTCAACCCTAAGGCAAATGGCATCCATTGCGGCTATCAGTCGTACGAAGGCTGGCGTAGGATCTCTTACCAATACGGCAGGCTTGACGTATTGATGTGCAGGGACAAGGGATATCGGGGTACGCTTGGCGCAAGGTTTGCTTCCTTCCGCGGCGCCAACATCCTCGTTCGGCTATCTGTGGCGATTTGCCTCGATCACGGGACAGTTTCGGGTTTATTGATTGGGCTACTCCGATACGTGGCCCAGTGCGGTGATTACCTTGGAATGAGTCGTCTCACCCGGTACCTGTACAGCGGAATCTCGAACTTGCTCTACTGGCAGGGTTTCAGCGATGAGCTTGGGGGAAGCGTCGTCTTCTGGCGAGAGGTAGAGCGACATCGTTTTGCCGTGGGGGATCAAGGGCATGACACCTCACACACAAGCTGACGCCGGCGGCATCTTGGACTATTTTGCGTTCAGCGTGGCCTTGGGTATTAGGTCTCTAAAGCCCGGGTTCTACAGGGAACCGCTGGCTAGGATCATCAATCCGTTGTCGTACATCCGAGGCACAGAGTTCTCTCTAGTCTTCAAGGAGATTGATGCATCCTCTGGCGACAGGATTCTCGACATTGGGAGTCCGAAGATGGCTTTTCTATATCTTGCCGCCAAATCGGAAGCGCGGATCTACGCCACGGACATCCGCGATTATTTCATAGGGCCAGCCGAGATCTTCTTGAGAGGAATTGGGGTCGGCGATTCAATCGGCAGTCGGCTGGTGCTCGACATCCAGGATGCGAGATCCATGACCTATCCCGATGGTTTTTTCGACAAGATATTCTCAATTTCGGTTATCGAACACATCCCAGACGACGGTGACACGAAGGCGATGGCCGAAATAGGCAGAACCTTGAGGCCAGGCGGAATTGCGTGCTTGACCGTCCCATACAGGCACGAAGGGTACTCGGAGGAGTTTCGAGACGAAGTTTTCGGGCAGCGGAAGGGCGAAAACAAACTGTTCTATCAGCGGCGCTATGACGATGGTGCGTTGGCGAGACGTTTGATAGAGCCATCTGGCCTGCAAATCAGGGGTGTCACCTACTTCGGTGAGCCATATGTCAGTTTCAATCGCTGCTGGTGCCGAATTCCGCTGCTCTGGAAGGTGCCGTTGCTGTGGCTTCAGCCGCTGCTGGAGAGATGTCTCGTGCGGACGCTAGACAAAGAGCAGCGGAATCGTGCTGTCGGCGCAGCAATTACCTTGGTCAAGCGTGGGCAGCAGAAGCTATCAGATGCGAGGTTTGGCAGGAGTAGCTATGGGTGACAAGAAGCGTGGCACCAAAACAATCGTGTGGCTTACCATCTTGTGTTTCACCTTGGCAGCGCTTTACCCGGCCTGGGGAATGATTTGGAGTACGGCGACTAAGCTGCAGAACGGGCAGGCGTGGCCCAAGAGGATCGCCGTGAAGTTGGCCGGCCTACAAAAAGCGGCCTTGTCCTCACATGGCGTGAAGCCAGCCTATGCCGCCGGTCCCACGCAGGCCGACAAGGTCCTCGTCGTCTACGCCGATTCCCTGATCGGATGGGACGAGCTGTCGTGGAACTCGAAAGTCAACTACTCATCAACTGCGTTCGTCCATTCCGGCAAGTACGCCATATCGTTCACGAATTCTGTTGGATGGGCAGCATTGTCGATTACCCCCGTGACCGACTTCGATACGACTCAGTACACTGGCATCAGGTTCTATGTCAATGGTGGGACAGCCGGCAACCAGAAGTTCGGGCTGGCGCTCTCACAGCAGGGGGAGTATGGACCCAGAGTAAACATAGGTGACTACGCAGAGGGAGGAAGCATCGCCGCGAACGAGTGGCGTTTGGTGGACATACCACTGTCGGAGTTGGACGCCGAGGACTCCACCATTACGAGGCTGATGTTGCAGGATACGACCGGAGCCACGCAGCCCACGGTCTACTTAGACGACATCGAATTCTATCACGCATCGAATGCAACGACGCCATCATCCGTTGATATGGCGGTGAGCGTGGAGGCTGCGACAGACGTACACGCGATCAGCCCACTCATCTATGGGGTGGGTTATTCCAGAGGAGCGGAGCCGTACTTCAAGGAAATGGGAGTATCGGTAGTGAGGTGGGGAGGCAACGCCAGAACCAGGCACAACTGGGAGATCAACGCGTCCAACGCTGGCTCGGACTGGGAATTCCGCAACCTCCCGCAAGCAGGTGGGGACGAAACACCGGGAAAGGCATCCCTTGATTTCGTTACGAGAAACAGATCTGTGGGAGCCGAGTCCTTTCTTACGATTCCGACCATCGGTTGGGTCGCTAAGGACGGCAACAACGCCACTCAATCCATAAACGTGCCAAGGCAAGGAGGAGAACGGTTAGGCCCCGAGTCCGAGGCTATAGCCGGCTACGATCCGACCGAGAACCGCAACGGAACGAGCATGAGGTCATACGCCAGGAAGGGAAGCTCATTTAGCTATCCCCCCGACACGGCCGACGACGCGGTGTTTCAGGACGAATGGGTGAACTACCTGGTGAGCACTTTTAGGAGCGCGCGGATGGGTGGGATAAGGCTGTACGCGATGGACAACGAGATGGACTTGTGGGCAGATGACACCCACGCAGACGTGGCGCCTGTCAGAGTAGGCTACGACGATGCGCTAAGTCGGTTCATTGAGTATGCCGACGCCGTAAAGGCAGTCGACCTCGAGGCAGAGATAACCGGTCCGGTAATCTCTGGTTGGTCCGGCCTCTGGTATTCAGCGCTGGACCGTGGGAACGACGCCTTCCTAGCGCGTGCCGACCGAATGGCACACGGAGACGCGCCATTCCTCATTTGGTTCTTGCGCAAAGTAAGGGAGCACGACGCTGCGCTTGGGCGTCGGACGCTGGATGTGTTGGATGTTCACCACTATCCGTCGGCGCAGGGGGTGTACTCGAAACTGACTAATGCAGCGACCCAAGCGTTGCGGCTGAGATCTACGCAGAGTCTGTGGAGCCCAACCTATGCTGAGGAATCGTGGGTAGCCAATACGCGAGACGGGCCAAACGTGCAGCTAATACCACGGCTTAAGGAGTGGATAGCAGCGGAATACCCGGACACAAAGATCGGGATATCGGAGTGGAACTGGGGCGCCGACGGGCGCATCAATGGAGCGTTGGCGATAGCGGACGTATTGGGGATATTCGGGCGCGAAGGTGTCTACCTTGCCAACTACTGGACGGCACCTCCCGACGTAAGTCCCGGCTATTGGGCTTGGCGAATGTACCGGAACTATGACGGGGCCTATTCCCGCTTTGGTGATGTATCCGTCCGGGTCCGGACAAGCGACGATGATCGACTTGCTGCCTACGCCAGCAGAGATAGCGCAACCGGAGAGCTCAAAGTGGTCCTGATCAATAAGATGCCTGTGACCGAAGCAAACGTAGCTATTGACGTGAGAGGCTTTGAAGGTGCTGGCAAAGCGGCTGTGTACGAGTTCTCGAAGAAGGACCTCAAGAGAATAGTGAAACTTCCGGATGTCAGTTTCATCTCCGACAGGTCCCAGATCAAGCTTTCCCCGTACTCGATCACATTGGTCGTCGTGGCGCCCAGGGTATCGAGGTAAGCACGATGGATCACTATTCGTTCAATCGGCGTGTTCCGCTAAGCAAGACAACTCAGTGACGTGAGGATCGGATGCGAGTATTGCTAGTTTTTATGTTCGTGGCACTGGGGCTTGGACTGTTTTCCGAGCGGCTCGGGAGAAAAGAATTGGCCATTCTGTTCGGCTCAGCGGTTGCCGTGACCGCCATTTACTATGCTTTCCCAAGGACGATTTAGATGGGACAGGCTATTCTGATCGAGCGCAACATTCCCACGCCAAAGCCTGGGTGGCCGATCCTCACGGCCATGACCGTGGTCATTCTCTCGCTTTTCCTTGGCTGGGTCATTGTCTCCTTGAAAGGCCTACCGCTGGTTATCGTGATGGTCCTCGCACCGTTTATGTTGTTGTTCGCGATGGCAAAGCCTCGTCACGCCCTGTATCTACTGGTCGCTTTGGCGCTAATCGTGGACGAGAAGCTGACGGCGGGGATGCAGCTTCACCGCGGAGTGGGGGAACTGACAGACCGCGTCCTCTACTGGATTCCATTGACCCCGCTGGAATTGCTGTTGATGGCCGCTCTACTTGGCTACCTGGCCAGGGCCGCGTGCATGAAAACAGTTCCTGTTAGACTGGGCACGTTCTTCTGGCTCATGGTCCCGTTGTTCCTGTTTATTCTGTTTGGCTTGATCACGGGGCTGATGAGAGGCGGAGATCGCCGGATGGCGCTGTGGGAACTGCGAGCTATCTTCTACATGCCGGGGGTGTACTTGCTCTTCTACAACACCATCAAAACCAAGCAACATTTGCAAATCATAGCGTGGATTATCCTGCTGAGTATAGGCTTTGTTGCCTTATTGGGATCGTGGACCTACTTTGTGATCCTGGGAACGGATCTCGGGGAGCGCCAGTCGATCACAGATCACCAGCAAGGCATTTTCTTCAACGTGCTATTCCTTTTGCCCGCCGCGCACGCAATTTACAGAAGCCGCGGGTGGCAGAGATGGGTGGCGCTGGCGGCAGTGCCTCTGGGATTCGTGACCTGGGTCGCGACCGACAGAAGATCCGCGTACGTTGCCCTAGTCGTCGGCTTTGTTGCTCTGCTCGCGCTCGCTTACCGGGATGACAAGTCGCGCGTCGTAAAGCTAGGCCTCGCGCTGGCAGTAATATCAGGCCTCTATGCCGGCGTCTTTTGGAACAGTTCCGGGTTCTGGGCAAAGCCGCTTCAGGGAGTTAGATCGGTGGAAGCGCAGCCCGGTGACCCGGAGTACGCGTCAAACCAGTACCGGGAACTGGAGAAATGGAACATAGCTCTTACTATTCGCAACAACGCGCTGTTCGGCGTGGGTTTCGGAAACGAGTTCGAAATGTACATCCCAATGGCGTATTGGGACAGTCCATTCAGGAACTTCATAACCCATAACTCCGTTCTCTGGGTGTGGATGAAGACCGGTGTGGCTGGATTCATCGCTTATCTGATGTTTCTTTGCCTGGCCATATCTGGTGCGGCACGCGTATATCGTAAGCTGCCTGATTGGCAGCTCAAGCCACCGCTTGCCGTCGGCCTGGCGTTCATCATTATGTATACGATCTACAGTTACGTCGATCAGGGCTGGGACTACAAAGGAATGGTCTACAGCGGCGTGGTCCTCGGCTCTTTCGCCGTTATAGAACGAATGCTGCTATCCCGAACGGAGTAGAGCCGATGAGAGATGTAGCAGTACCAGGCGCTGTGAGAACTGCGTGGTCGAGGGAGACGCACGGACGGTTTGTGACAAAATACGAAGTTGAGGCTCGCTTTTGCGAATTGCTGGAGAAGTATCTTGCGCCTCGTAGCGTGGTTCTCGACGCCGGCTGTGGCCAGTGGGGTCTTATCGGCCACTTTGGGTCGCTGACGAGGAGCGTGGTCGGGATAGACGTCAACGTGGGAACCTTGTGCCGGAACGAGGTCATTCAGAGCGGCGTTGTCGGAGACCTGTCGATCCTGCCTTTTGCTGATGAGGCTTTCGACGCAGCCACGTGTCAATGGGTCGTAGAGCATTTGCGGGACCCGGTGCGGTTCTTCCGTGAGATCTTTCGCGTTCTCAAGCCGGGGGGCAATTTGTTCATAATGACGCCAAATCTGCTGAATTATGAGGCCCTTGCCGGCAAACTGATTCCGAACAGGCTGCACGCTCCACTACTCAGAGAACTGCTGGGCAGAAGCGAAGAGCATACGTTTCCGACATACTATCGCAGCAACACACCGATGAGCCTCGATCGAAACTTGTTCTCCGTCGGGCTCAGGAAACTGGAGATGTGCTTTGTGGATGGCATGCCGGATCGCTGGCGTTTCTCCAGACTGCTCGCCGTTCTCAACGTGGTCTACAGGCGTGTGACGGACTACAGCGCCCTTAACTGGGGCAAGGCCTATCTGGTTTGCGCCTATCGCAAGTCGTCAGGTATCAATCGATTCCAAGGAGGTTGTTTGTGATAGCTCAAACCAAGCAGGACGACGGGGCCTGCAGTTCTCTACACGCGAGCAGCCGGCAAAGCTGGTGGGTCTGCAAGGCGACTAGAGCGCTGGAACTGTTCGACGTCGGCTGGAGACAAATTCATTTCAAACTGTTGCTGGCGAACGCGTTTCTGGGCCCGATGCCAATAATGGTGGGCATGCGGCTAAGACCGATGGTGTACCGATGGATCGGCTTCAAGATCGCGAAGAGCGCTGGAACGTACATCTACAGGAACATCAGCATTGAGGCGGACGGCGAGCCATATTCCAAGCTGACCATTGGGCAAGGCACACGAATAAACGACAAGTTCTACCTCAGCTTGAATGCACGGGTGACGATTGGCGAACGCGTTGCCATCGCACATCAAGTGATGATAATGACTACAACGCACGAACTCGGTCCTCCGAGCAAGCGCTCGGGCAAGATGAAGGCTTTGCCGGTGACCATCGAGGATGGGGCGTGGATTGGAGCCCGGGTCACCATCCTTCCCGGCGTGACTGTGGGCAAGGGTAGCATCGTGGCAACCGGTGCGGTAGTCACGAAAGACGTTCCTCCTAACACAATGGCTGCCGGCATCCCGGCACGGGTCGTCCGGGAACTTCCGATCAGTCGGCCGGGCTCCGAAGAGCCGTGGCAGGAGACAAAGTGAGATGTGGATTCCAGTGCTTGCCTATCATAGAGTGTCCAACGAGATTATGCGCTCTTCACCCCGGCTCTGCGTCGGCACCCGCAAGTTCGAAAACCAGATGAGGTTTCTCCACGAGCACGGTTTCCGGAGCGTCTCTCTTCCGGAAGTTGTGGAAGCGATCATCGGCGTGCGTCAACTGCCAGAGAGAGCGGTAGCTATCACTTTCGACGATGGCTATCGCGATACGTACACGGCTGCTCTCCCGATTCTACGGAAGTATGGTTTCGGCGCTACGGTTTTTCTGGTGACCAGCCTGATCGGGCGCACCAATGAGTGGGACCAGAGGAGCCTGGCAGTGCGCCCGGTTCCACTGCTTTCCCAAGCAGAGATTCGAGAGATGGCCAGATGCGGTATCGTCTTCGGCTCTCACTCTCGCACGCATGCCAGGCTCTTGCTATCGTCGCAGGGTGAGCTTGACGATGAGATCGTCGGTTCCAAAAGAGACCTAGAGGACCTTCTGCAGTCCGAGGTGAACTTCTTTTGCTACCCTTACTTCCTGGCCGACGAAGGCGTGCTCCGTGCCGTGAGAGCCGCTGGGTATGTGGCCGCGTGCGGCGGCGACGACCGGCCCAATTCACCGTATTACGTCAATAGACTCATGCTCTCGCACGATGACGGGCTAACCATGAGAATCAAGCTCTTTGGCTGGTACCATCGGCTGGGACTCTATCGCCCCTACCGACAGATTAGAAACCGAGTGGCACCACGAGGAAGATTCGTGACAACTTCGATGAAGCTGTTGACAGTTTCACTGGCAGGTGATGAATGGTTCTAATTCACGAAGTCAAGCCTGGGCTGCGGGCCCGCACCGTCGAATCGGAAGGGGGGCTGTTGCACCTGCGCGAGGCGTGGGATTCGCTGAACGCGCGCTGCTGCGACGGGACGGTCTTCTCTACCTGGGAATGGTGCTGTACGGTGCGAAAGCTCTACGGCAGCACGTCTCAAGTGTTCGTGATTGTCGTCGAAGACGGCTCGGATGTAGTGGGCATCGCTCCCCTGGTGATCGACCGCAAAGGACTCTTGCGCGCAGTCAGATTCATGGGGGCTCAGTCTCCAGGTCTCAGTGTTTCCGACTACTGCAGCTTCGTAATCGCGCCTGGCAGAGAGGAAACCGCGCTGAGAATGTTCCTCGAAGCTTTGCTGGAACGCTCTCGCGAATGGGATGTGCTTGATCTGCAGGAGGTGCCGGCAGACTCCTGTCTGATGGCATCCTGGCTCGACGAGGTCGATCGGCGAGCTCTCCACTTCTCGGCCGAGAGACTCAACACCTCATACCCGGTGCCCCTTCCCGATACGTGGCAGAGTTATCTTGAAAGGTTATCGCCAAACACCAGATCCGAGCTCGAACGCAAGACGAGGAAACTCACGCGCGAGCACAACGTGCAATTTGAGCGAGTGGGAGAAGCGGCCCAACTCTCTGACCGAATGAATACACTGTTTGCCCTGCACACCGAGAGATGGACAAGCCGCGGGTTACCGGGAATTTTCACGAACGAGAGGCTTCGACCGTTTCACCTGGAGGTTGCCTCTCGCTTCTTGGAAAAGGGTTGGCTGGATCTCACCATCATAACGGCCGATGGCGAGGCTATCGGCGCCATCTATAACTTCGAGTATCGTGATACGACCTGCTACTACATCTCCGGCTTCCGATCGACGAAAGAATGGTCTCGATATAGCCTGGGAAGTATTCTCCTCGGTAACTCGATCAAGCGTGCCATCGACAAAGGGGTGAAGGTTTTCGATCTTCTGAGGGGAAATGACCCCTATAAATCGAGGTTCGACCCTCAGCAGAAGACTAATTACCGTCTGATAGTTAGCAAGACACGCTCAACTCACGGACTTTACTTAGAGGTTACCAAGCTTCGAGGAAAACTCAAAGCCCTAACTGGCAGCTTGAGGAGCATTGGCCACAAGGTACGCTAGAAGGGAAACACTAGATGGTGATTGTGCTGAAGGAACTGTCGGATTATTGCCTGGCCTGGTCAAAGCTCGACATCTCTCCAACCGACCTCGTGCTGGATGTGGGAAGCGGCCACAAGCCCCTCGCGCGCGCCAACATCCTTTGCGACAAGTTCTTCTGTGACGATACGGAGCGTCGGGGCACCTTATTGGTAGATAGACCGGTAGTTGTTGGGGATGCGCTCTTTCTACCTTTCAAGGACCGCTCCATCGGCTACGTTTACACGTCGCACATGATCGAGCATATTCCGGATCCAGAGAGATGTCTTAGGGAGCTATCCAGGGTGGCCCGAAAGGGATGCGTGAATGCGCCCAGCAAGGCTTGGGAGAAGATGGCTGGCGGCGTTCCCAGTCACCTGTGGTTCGTAAGGGTAGACACGGGGAAGCTGGTACTGGAGGAGAAGGAGGAGCCGATCGTCGATACGGTGCTGAAAGAGCTCGCGCTGAGAATGTATGCCAGAGACTCTTACAAACCATTCTATTGGCGCCACAGGGACCTGCTAGAGGTTGCTTATGAATGGAAAGAAGAGATCAACTACGAGATTGTTAGGCGAAGCGGGGAACGCCAAGGCAGCAATTGGATCAAAAGCCAGGAATTGGAGTGTTCGGCAACATCCGAACCAGTGCGCCGCGAAAGCATCAGACAGGCCGTTGCAAGCTTGCTGGGGCTTGGAGTTAGGATGCTCCGGTCGCGTGCCGCTCTCCCCAGGCTCGTCGAAATTCTGGCTTGTCCATTCTGTCTCGGCCATATGGAAGAGGTGGGAGCTGAAGCGATAGCTTGCTTGAAATGTAAGCGGAAATACCCGGTCAGACGAGGCACACCCTTTATGCTGCGAGAACTGGCCACATCGGGAAGGAATTACACGATCATGCCTGAGAACGGTCGCTCGGCAAAGACCGAATTAATGGAGAGCGCGTGAGCCTCGTACTCCGAGCTCGACGCCGAGTGGGGGAGGACTTGTGAAGAAGATCAAAGTACTGTTCTTCTATCCAAATGAATTCCTCGGTCCAGAGATGACGGTTTACGCTCAAATAATCCGCCACCTGGGCCGCGACCGCTTTGCGCCGCATCTGGTCGTGAACAGCAGGGCAAACGGTATCCTGAGGCTGAGCGAGGAAGAAGGAGTGACCGTCCGTCGCTGGGACTTTGGGCTGGCGTTACGCGGCTCGCTACGTGCGGCTCTTGGCGCCACGCTGGGGCTGCCGACCAGCATGATCTCACTCATAAGATATGCAATAAAGGAAAACATTGACGTGGTGCAGTGTTCTGCGGTTGCGCGCACTGGCGCACTGGGACTGATGCTCGCCAGGCTGACGTGTGCCCGGCTGCTATTACACTATCACGTGGTACCTGGCCGCTTTGCTGGCAAGAGGGGATTTTTCGAGCGTGCCGCTGCGCTCCACGCGGATCGCGCGGTGGCAGTGTCAAGTTTCCTGGCAGAGCAGGTTCTGCGCTCGGGAGTTTCGGCCAACAGAATCGACGTCGTTCGAAACGGCGTTGACCTGAGAAGGTTCCGACCCGATAACGATGGTTCCGCAATGCGGCAGGAATACGGGCTAGCCCCCGGCGCACCGCTGGTCTTACAACTGGGCCGCATTCACCAGGGCAAGCGCCAAGAAGATTTGGTGAGGGCATTTGCGATCGCTCGCCGCAGGGTACTTGGACTTCGCTGCCTGCTCGTAGGTTGGGAGGATGACCGCTACAACGGCTCTTACAGCAACTACACAGCAGAATTGCGGCACATATGCGAGCAGGAGAACCTAGGCGACAGCCTGATAATAGGGACGGCAAGACCCGAGGCCGCCGAGCTGATGGCAGCAGCGGACATAGTGGCGATGCCATCGCTAGATGAAGGCTTCTGTCTTGTCGTCGCCGAGGCGATGGCCACCGGCAAACCCGTGATCGGCGCCGATTCTGGAGGGATTACGGAACTCATTTCCGACGGGGTGACCGGGTTTCTGGTGCCGCCCAAGTCACCAGAAGTTCTGTCCGAGAAGATAGTTTTGTTGGCAGAAAGCGCTGACCTGCGAGCCAAAATGGGACAGTCTGCTCGTCGCCGAGCCGAAACCGTTCTTGGCGAAGAGCGCCTGGCAGCCGAGTTTGCGCCTATTTATGAAGCGTTGACTGGCCATGCCGCGCCTATCGGTCTCGGACGGACCGATTGCGGTGATCCAGGTGGCAGGCCCGATGGTTACAATGAGAGATCAATGCCGTGGCGGCCCAAGCGCTAGCCGCCTGCTTAACTCGAGGTGCGAATTGGGGAGGATTGCGCTTCTGGTCAGCGCCAAGATTGATCCACAGGCTACGGAGTCCATACAGAACGGAGATTGCCCGCGAAGGGACTATCTCGAGCTGGCCCGCGCGTTGGACGCCACCATCATAAATCAAGAGACCGCGGTGTCGAAGGCGTGGGAAGGGCGGTCCAAGACGGCTTTGGGGCCAGCCATAGCTCAGGCGCTGCACGCGTTTCAGCGCCGCGAAGAGTACGACTGCATCCTCACCGATTCGGAACATGTTGGCATCCCTCTCGCGGTTCTGTTCAAAATGGCGGGAGTTCGCAAAGGACACGTCATGATTGGACACCGACTATCTCCGCCAAAGAAGGCCGTTTTCTTCCGCGGCTTGAGACTGCACTCCCATATCGACCAGGTCATCTGCTACGGCTCGGCTCAAGTCGAGTACGCGCTCTCCCTTCTGCGCATCCCCGCTGACAAAGTAGCGTTCGTCCTTCATCCCGCCGACCACCTTTTCTGGCGTCCTCTGGCAATGCCGGAGGAGCAGATGATCTGCAGCGCAGGGCTCGAGTTCCGAGACTACCCGACTCTAATAGAGGCTGTCTGGGACACCGATGTGAATCTGACCATAGCGGCCGCAAGCCCCTGGTCGCGGAGGACCAGTGGCGCCAGTCAGAGGGAATTGCCCTCGAACATTGCGGTTTCCTCGCACACTTACGCGGAGTTGAGACGTCTGTACGCTCGCTCTCTTTTCGTGGTGGTTCCAATCATCGACAACGACTTTCAGGCAGGGTCCCTGGTAATGTACGAGGCAATGGCGATGGGAAAGGCTGTAATAGCCACAAAGACGAGAGGCCAGGTTGACATACTCCAAGAAAACCTCACCGGTCTGTACGTCCCACCTGGCGACGTGATAGCACTGCGAAGAGCGATCTGTCGATTGCTGGAGAACCCTCGGGAAGCCGAGGAAATGGGCAGGAATGCCAGGACGGTCGTCGAAATGGGCCTGAATCTCGATACGTACGTCAGTAATGTAGGTCAGATCGTGTGCCGGGTCCATGGATCTGCTGTGGGCAAGGAATAGGGGTTCTACCTTGGCGTGAATTACCTTGGCAGGCAGCAGAATCCTAAATGTGCTCTACCGTCCAACAGCAAATTGCAGCAGTCTTGACCGTGTTTGGTGATGGCGTATCCTTTCCCAGGCACAATGTCCAGCGAAAGGAGCAAACGACATATGCAAGTCAGCCTACTCGAGTTCTTGGCTTGTCCCGACGATGGCAATGAGGTTCTAGATTTGGAAAACGAAAGGGTTCAACCGGACACGGGGGACGTACAGTTTGGGCACTTGATATGCCGCCGATGCGGTCGTAGCTATCCGATCGTACAGGGCATCCCAAGCATGTTGCCGCAATCACTTTCCACTTTGGCGGACAAGCCGGTCCGGGCGGGCACCTGTGAAGCTGGAGATCAGATCAATGAGATGCGTGCACGCGATCAGTTGGCAGATAAGTATGGTCGCGACGTGGTGGCTCGAAATCATCGCAATCGAGTTGAAGTGGAAGCGACCTTGAGGAACCTGGCCGCAGCGCCATCTGATGTGATCCTCGATGCAGGAGCTGGACCCGGCAGGTTTGAGTTGGCTCTAGAAAGGAGTTGCCGGGCCATTGTCGCGCTGGACTTTTCTATGACATCGTTGCTGCTACTCGCCAGCCGCTTGAGCCAAAAGAGCCGGCAGGTCGTTCATCCTGTTCAGGGCGACTTGCTGAACCTGCCTTTGCGACATGACACATTTGACAAATGTCTCAGCTTCGGCGTGCTAGAACACATTCCGTCCCGGGCTGGGAAGCATCGGGCAATCGATCAGCTAAGACGCGTTTTGCAGCCAGGCGGGCGCCTTGTCGTCGTCACCTACAACCACAACGTGTATGCTAGGCGGAAGGGTGTGCGGACAGGATATCATTTAGGTCGGATCTACTTCGAGAACCTGACCCGTCAAGAGTTTCTCGAAATGCTGCAGCCACAACTTGCGGTTGAGGAGGTATCGGGCGTATACAACCGGCTTCCCAAAGGATTGAGCGACCGCTTAGGAGAGTTGGGCTATTGGATCGATCGCGCTATGGAACGAACGCCCCTCTCAAATTGGTTCGCGTATATGCTCTTGGCTCGGTGCAAGAAGAAGCCAGCCTAGTGCGTTCGCTGAGAGCATCGTCGGAAATGACGTCGTTAGCCTGGCAGCGACAGGGCAACCACGTCCGCCTAAGGCGGACCCCTACGAGGCGTCGGCGCAAAGGTTGCCTGATTATGCACTAGTGCATTGGCTCCTGGTTGAGATGACACCGCGCGAAACGCCGAGCTCGGATTCAGATTGGCTCATTTATGCGAAGTTTGGTAGGTGTCAAACGTTGGAACTGGCGGCAATAGTACTGGTGGCAATTGAGATGATACTCGCGCCAATCACCGCCTACGTTGTCCTATTGACTGCGGCCAGCTTTGTAACGCCGAGGCAGCGGAACGCTGTGTATGAACCCGCGACGAGCTTTGCGATTCTCATCCCAGCGCACAACGAGGAGCTCTTACTAGGAAGATTGTTGGATAGTCTGGCCGCACTTGACTATCCTAGCGACCTGTTCGACGTCTTCGTGGTTGCCGACAACTGTTCTGATGGAACCGCAAGCATCGCAAGGGACCTTGGTGCCCTAGTGTGGGAGCGCGCGGACATATCTCTAGTCGGCAAGGGCTACGCGCTTCGATGGCTGATGGAGAAGATATCGAATACTAGTCGCAAATACGACGCTTTCATAATCTTCGATGCCGATTCCATCGTTTCCACGAACTTCCTCCGAGTTATGAACGATAGGCTTCTCTCGGGAAGCCAGGTGGTTCAGGCCTTCTATTCTGTAGCGAATCCGTCAGCCTCTGCGGCAGCCGCGCTCCGGTACATTGCACTCGCCCTCGTCCACTACGTGAGGCCAATGGGCAAGAGGTTGTTCGGCGGCTCAGCCGGCCTAAAAGGTAACGGCATGTGCTTCTCGGCGTCAGTGATTGAAAAGCATGGCTGGAGCGCGTTCACTTTGGCCGAGGATGTGGAGTACCATCTCCGACTGGTGTTGTCAGGTATGACGGTCGACTTCGCTCCAGATGCGGTCGTCAGCGCCGAGATGCCCGGCTCTTTGCGGAACGCAAAGAGCCAGAATCTACGCTGGGAACGCGGCCGACTGGGTATGCTGCGCGAATACTTGCCCTGCCTTCTTCGGTCAAGCGTGAGGACAAGGAACCTGGCGCAGTTTGATGCTGCTCTCGAACTGATGATTCCGCCTTTTTCTGTGCCAGTAGCTCTATCTGGTGCATGTTTGATTGGCGGGATGATGCTTGGATCGAGCCTGGTTACAGTGGTGGCGCTAATACTCGTAGCAGGTCAGTTGCTCTACGTGATCGCGGGTCTTGCGCTGGTACGGGCGCCGTGGAAAACATACTTGTCGCTGCTACACGCCCCTATTTATGTTGCTTGGAAGGTCTGGCTCTACGCCCTGGCTCTGCGGGGCGCAGACCAGAAATGGATCAGGACATCGAGGGTTTGACGGCGGTCCCGTGCTGAAGGATTTATCAGGCATATAGGCTAGCTGCAGTCCGATTTCCAGGACGTACGATTCCTATTATGATTGGTGCAGGAATACCATGGATGCTCAGGCAGCTGACGGCGACCAAATAGCTGCTGTGGTCACGAATCTCATCGATAACGCCGTGAGGTTCACTCCTGGCAAAGGTGATGTCGAGATAGCCGTTTGGAGGATAGATGGTGAGGGGGGGTATCAGTGAAAGACTGCGGCCTAGGTATTCCAGAGGCAAGGCAGAAGCACGTGTTTCGGCCATTCTTCCAGATCCTGCCAGCCATTTCTGATTTGGAGGGGCTGACTCTTGGCCTGTTTCTAAGCAAGAAGATCATAGAGCGACATGGCGGTCGGATGTGGTTTGAGAGCAAAGAGGGAGTCGGGTCTGTCTTCTGTTTCGGCCTACCGCTTGCGTAGCCAGTGGGCCTTCCTCCCTGCCCGCGTCATCTCCCACTGGTCACGTAAGGCAAAAACAGCCTCAGAGGCCATGCAGGGATTGGCTCGATTGGTGTGCCGGACGGGCTGATCACGAGCAGCGTGATCGAATAGCGAGGCAACGAGCCGTTCACGCTCTGTGCTCCGGCAGTTACTTCCGCCAACTGACTTATCTGAGGTGTGCTCGCCGCCGCGTAACGGTACACCTTCGCCGTTCCCCTCATGGCAAAGTTGCCAACGTTCAGAGTGATGTTCACCGACGTCCCGGGCATCTTGTTGATCAACATCACCTTCAGCTCGCCTGTGGCGCTGTCTTTGCTGGCATAGGCTGATAACTTGTCGACATCCGCCGCTGGCATCTGTGCCCGCACAGACACATCGCCAAATCGGGAGTATGATCCGTCATAGTTCCTGTACATCCGCCATGCCCAGTAGCCTGGACTGCCATTCGCCGGGCTCATCCAGTAGTTTGCAAGGTAGATGTCTTCGCGCCCAAATATGCCCAGGACATCCGCGATCGCCAGTGCGCCGCTGACATGGCTATCGGCTCCCCAGTTCCACTCGGTTATACCTATCCTAGTACCTGGATAGTAGGCCGCTATCCACTCTCTTAGGCGTGGAATGAATCGCAGGTTTGGCCCACCTTCTGTGTTAGCCATCCACGATTCTTCGGTATAGGTGGCATCCCAAAGACTGCGTGTCGAGCGAAGCCGTTTGGCCTGCGTTGTGGAATCTATGGCCGAGCTGTACACCCCTCCCTGGGGATAGTAGTGTGTATCCAGAACGTGCAGTGTGCGCCGCCCTACGGATTGGTCGTAGGCCTTTGCTTGCTGCAAGAACCATTGGAGGAAAGGCGTTCCGCCGTGCGCTGCTCTATCCGCCGCCGTCGCAAAAGCGTCGTTTCCTCGATCCAGTGCCGAGTACCACAGGCTGAGCCATCCCCAACCTACCGGCCCCGTTATCTGCGCCGTCGGGTCAACCCCAAGCACCGCCTCTGCGTACTGCTTGTGCCTCGCCAGCGTCTCGTCATAGCCTGCTCGCACAGGGTGCACGTCCACGTGTGTGCTGTCTGCCCACAGGTCCATCTCGTTGTCCATCGCGTAGAATCGTACGCCCCCGTTCTGAGCAGTGCCGAACGTGTTCTTCAGGTAGCTTATCCACTCGTCCTGGTAGACTGCCCCGTCTGTCGTGCTGGGAGGATAGGAGAAGGCAGCGTTCTTCTTGGGATAAGATCTGACACTCGTGGCGTTGCGGTTAGCAGTAGGATCATAACCGGCTATCGCCTCCGACCCCGGGCTTACTGGCGGTCCACCTTCGGAAGGCACGTTTGTCGACATCGTGCTGTTGTTGCCATCCTTGGCCACCCAGCCTATGGTGGGTATGGTCAGCAGCGACTCAGCTCCGATGGACTTGTTCTTCGTCACGAAGTTGTAGGAGGCCGATCCAGCCGCACCGCTGGCTTGACTGACGTTGCGGAATTCCCAGTCGGAGCCGGCGTTGGAGGCGTTGATTTCCCAGTTGTGCCTCGTCCGCGCGTTGCCTCCCCAGCGCACAAAGGATGCGCCCATATCCTTGTACCAGGTCTGAGCTCCGCTGGAATCGGACACCCCATAAATGAGTGGGCTGATGGCGTGGACGTCCGCTGATGCATCCACACTGACTACCAGGCTGCCAGGTACTGGCGTCTGGGTTGGTGCCGCCGTTTGGGTTGCCGCCGGCTGAGTTGGCACCGGTGTGCTTGACACGGGCGTTGCCGTTGGCGTCGCGGTGTTTCCGCCATAGAATTCCACGTCATCAATGTAGACCGTCGGCTGTGCCACTCCTGATATATCCTGCAGCATTAGCCGGGTTATGGTCGTGTTCTGCGCTCCCAATGCCGATAACGGCACGTCGACCAATCGCCACTGGTTCGCCGCTACGCTTCCCCCTGCCATGTAGCTGTTGATGCTTACCTTTGGCCCCCAAACCCCGTTCTTGCCCAGAGACAACCCGAACTTCT
>JACQUC010000039.1 GCA_016210495.1 Chloroflexota bacterium | reverse complement strand
GGGCGGACGGCCCTGTCCGCCCGGGGGTGGGGCGGAGGCATCGCCTGGGCCATCAACCAGACTAACACCAAGGAGGAACGCATGCCAAAGCCGGAGTTCGAGTTCTTTGACCCCGAAGAAATGCCCTGGCAGCCTATCGAAGGCACCCCAGGCCTGTCCGAGCGCATTCTCAGCAGAGACGAGGAGACGGGCGATTATACCCGACTGTTGAATTTTCCTCCCGGCGCCAACACGACCCCCCTGGGCGTGCAGCGCCACGATTTCTGGGAAGAGATCTGGATCGTGGAAGGGGGTATCCACGATCTCACGCTCGACAAGCTTTTTACCAAAGGAATGTATGCCTGTAGGCCTCCGGGAATGCCTCACGGCCCCTGGGTTTCGCCCAATGGCTGCATAACGTTCGAAGTTCGCTACTACAAGCCCTAGTGCCTGATCATGCAGCATTTGCCGCGACGTCTTGTAGGGGCAACCCTGTGTGGTTGCCCCGTCGCTGCCAGGCCAACGACATCGTCACCGACGATGCTCTATGCGAGCGCACTACACTCTAGCTCGAATAGCCTTGAGAACTAAGCTTTTGCGCACCAGCACGCCCGGGGCCATCGAGGAAGCGGCGGCTGTCCTCCGGGCCGGAGGGTTGGTGGCTTTCCCAACCGACACCGTGTACGGGTTGGGCGCTCACCTCGACCTGCCCCGGGCGGTGGAGAGGATCTTTGCCGTCAAGGGGCGGGCAGCGGAAAAGGCCATTCCAGTTCTCCTGGCCAGGGCCGAGCACCTGGAATCCGTGGCGCAAAGCATTCCCGCTGTGGCCTGGGAGCTTGCCGAGGCGTTCTGGCCGGGTGGGTTGACGCTGGTCTTGCCTCGGTTGCCCCGGGTGCCCGACGTCGTCGTGGGCGGCGGGCCGACCGTGGCCGTACGCGTTCCCAACCATCCGATTGCCCTGCGCCTGATCGAAGAGACCGGCGCGCCTCTGGCAACCACCAGCGCCAATCGCTCCGGGCGGACCAGCCCCAAGACGGCCGGCGAGGTTCGGCGCGAGTTGGATGGCCTGATCGACATAATCCTGGACGGTGGGCGAGTGCCCGGCGGCTTAGAATCGACTGTCCTCGACCTCACCAGCACCCCTCCGGCCGTGCTCCGGCGTGGCGCTATCCCCCCTGAGCGTCTCGCGCGCTTTCTGAACCACTAATTGACAATGCCGGTCATTGGTGCTAGCATATTTTTGACTTCACGAAGCCATCCGGTGAGGCCAGGTCAGGCACCTGGCTTTTCACGTGTACGGGGGAGGGGAAGGTCTTGAAGATTGGCATCGGTTGCGACCACGCGGGTTTTGACCTAAAGGAAGTGATCAAGCGACTGCTGGTCGAGTGGGGATATCGCTATGAGGATTTCGGTACCCACGATAGGCAGCAGTGCGATTACCCCGACTTCACCCGCGCAGTTGCCGAGGCCGTCGCAGCGAGCAACTGTGACCTGGGCATCTTCGTCTGTGGCACAGGCGTTGGCCCGACTATGGTCGCCAATAAGGTTCGTGGCGTTCGAGCCGCTCTCTGTGGCGATACCTTCAGCGCCCACAACAGCCGTGAGCACAACGACGCCAACATGTTGTGTTTGGGCGCTCGGGTGATAGGCGAAGGCCTGGCAGCGGACATCGTCAAGACCTGGCTAAATGCCTCCTTCTCGGGAGAGGAGCGGCATCGGCGGCGTCTTGCCAAGATGACGCAATTGGACGGCACTAGATAATATGTTGCCGGTCATTGGGCACGAGCGTGCCATCGCCCTTTTAGATAGCAGTTTCGTCGCTGGACGGGTCAGTCACGCCTACCTCATCAGTGGGCCGCCCCACGTCGGCAAGGCCACCCTCGCCAGGGCTTTTTCCCAGGCCTTGAACTGCACCGAAACCGAGAAACCCTGCGGCAACTGTCGCTCGTGCAGGGCCATCGAGAGGGGGACTCATCCCGATGTCAAGATCGTGCAACTAGCTACCTCCGAACAGTCCAGTGAGCCTGCCGAGGATGGAGCTTCTGGACACTCGCCGAGGGCGAAGCGCTTTATCAGCATCCAACAGATCAGAGCGCTCCAGCACGATGCGGCTCTGCTGCCTTATCAGGGTCGCTGGAAAGTGTACATAATTCGGAACGCCGAGAACCTCAATGCCGAGGCGAGCAACTGTTTGCTCAAGACCTTGGAAGAGCCACCATCCTCGGTAGTGTTGATTTTAACCACTGTTGATGCTAAGATACTACCGGCTACTATCGTATCGAGGTGCCAACAACTGAATTTGGGGCTGTTGCCGCCTCATCAGGTGCGCCAGGCGTTGCTCGAGAGGTTCGGCCTGGACCCTGAGCGAGCCAACTCGCTGGCTCGCCTCTCGGAGGGGAGAATCGGCTGGGCCTTCGACGCGGCCTCGGATGTCGCTTTGCTCGAGGAGAGGCAACAGGAGCTAGCCAGAATAATCGATCTATCCAGGGCCAGCAGCATCGAGCGTTTCAAGTACGCCGAAGAGGCCGCCACGGCCTTTGGCCGTGATCCCGAATCGGTTTACTCCCTGTTGGACGTTTGGCTGGGTTGGTGGCGAGACCTGCTCCTTGTGAGAATCGGCTGTCCGGCCTTGGTCACCAACGTCGACTTCCTGGCCCAATTGAGAGATCAGGCGAATCGCTACGAATTAGACCATCTATACGGTTTTATGATGGCTGTGGAGAAGGCAAGAACACAGCTCGAGCAGAATGTCAACGCAAGGTTGGCCCTTGAGGTTTTGATGCTTGGTTTGCCGCAGTCAGTGCATTGAGTACCGTCAAAGGACTTCTCACGTGAGATCTAGATACTGCAAGAGCACTGGTTCGTTGACGTACTGTTCCATTAGGAGTACAGTGTGCCCGATATTGTTGGCGTCCGCTTCAAGCGGGCTGGCAGAGTATACTACTTCGATCCCGCAGGAATCGAGCTTCATCTCGACGACAAAGTGGTGGTCGAGACGACTAGGGGCAGCGAGATCGGCCGTGTGGTCATAGCGCCCAAGCAGGTGTTAGAGAGCGAATTGCAGGAGCCCTTGCGACCTGTGCTGCGTCGGGCTATGCCTGAGGACCTCCGTCAGATCGAGACCTTTCGGACAAAGGAGCACGACGCGCTGCGTAAGTGCGGTGAAAAGGTGGCGCAGCACGGACTCCCGATGAAGCTCGTGAGCGCTGAGTACAACTTTGATGGTAGTCGTCTCACCTTCTATTTCACCGCCGAGGGGCGCGTCGACTTCCGCGAGCTCGTCAAAGACCTCGGCGCAACGTTTCGGACAAGGATTGAGCTCCGCCAGATCGGCGTCCGTGACGAGGCCAAGATGTTGGGTGGGCTTGGCCGTTGCGGCCGCCAGTTGTGCTGCGCCTCTTTCCTCGGTGACTTCGCCCCTGTTTCGATCAGAATGGCCAAGGAGCAGGACCTGCCGCTGAACCCCATGAAGATCTCCGGCGTCTGCGGGAGGTTGTTGTGCTGTCTCGGTTACGAGAACGAGACATACTGCCAGGCCAAGCTCAAGCTGCCGCGCACCGGCGAAGAAGTCGAGACTCCACAGGGGCACGGCAAGGTGGTCGGCGTCAACATTCTCAAAGATGCCGTTACCGTCGAGCTCGAGAGCAAGACCACCATCGAAGTGCCCGCCTGTCAGCTTACCCGCCGAGAGCCCGCTCACAAGCCCCCTCAACCAAATCTGCAAAAGCAGCACGCTAAGAAGAGTTGACCGTGATGCAGGTGCGTTTGGCATTGGAAGACCCCTCGCAAGTCTTCGTCGCACCCGAGGTCGAGGAGGCATTGCGCCAGGCTCGACCGGTGGTCGCTCTCGAATCGTCGGTTTTCGCCGCTGGCCTTCCGCCCCCGCGCCGCATCGAGCTGGCTCGGACCCTTGAGACGTTGGTGCGCGAGCAGGGCGCTGTGCCAGCGACGGTGGGCATCGTCGGCGGAAGGGCCATCGTGGGCCTCTCCTCGGCCCAGATCGAAAGGCTAGCAACCGGGCAGCACGTTGATAAAGTAAGCCGCCGTGATCTTGGCATTATGGTTGCTTGCCGAAAGGACGGGGGCACCACGGTGGCGGCTACCATGCGTCTTGCTCACCTCGCGGGCGTACGGATTATGGCCACCGGCGGCATCGGCGGCGTGCATCGTGGCGCCGAACGCACCTTCGATATCTCGGCCGACCTCGTGGAGCTGAGCCATACTCCGGCAGCCGTTGTTTGCGCTGGTGCCAAGGCCCTCCTGGACCTCAAGCTGACCCTCGAATGGCTGGAGACCGCCGGCGTCCCTGTCCTGGGCTACCGGACCAGTGAGTTCCCCGCGTTCTATTCCCGCTCGAGTGGTCTCGCCGTCGATCACACGGTCGAAACGCCGAGGCAGGCGGCAGAGGTGATCCTGAGCAGTTGGCAATTGGGCCTGCGAGGCGTTATCGTCGGTGTGCCCGTGCCCGAGGATCAAGAGGTTGACCGGTGGGTCGTCGAAACGGCCATCCAGTCGGCCATCGATGAGGCCGCCCGTGCCGGCATAGGGGGCAGGGATTTGACGCCTTTCATGCTGGCGAAGATCGGCGAGGCGACGGCGGAGAAAAGCATCGACGCCAACATAGCCCTGCTCAAGAACAATGCCCGCGTCGCCGCCGACATTGCCAAAGAACTGTGCACGCTGATGGCTGGATAGCCGCGTTCGACGACAACTGCGAAAGGCCTGGTTAACGTAGGGGCGAGGTCTCCTCGCCCTCATAGCTATCTTGGAGCGACCCGTGCCAGACGACTTACCCGATCCACAACAGCGTTGGGAGCGCCGCGACCGCAAGCTCAAGAAGCGCCGCTGGTCGATGATACAGTCCGGGGCGGGGCTCAAGTCCATTATCTTGCCACTTCTCAGGAAGAAGGCCGAAAAGGCAAAGAGGACTACCGAAGAACCAACTGACCCTGCTAGCTAATGCCACCCGCCAGTGGGGCAGTTGCCTCTTCTGCTTGCAAAGGGGACTAGGGCGTGTTACACTGGCTGCAAACGGAAGATCGCCACTTCGATCATCGCTGAACGAATACCGAATAACCAGGAGGTGCACCATGGCAAACCCATTTGTTCACGTTGAATTGCTGACGCAAGACGTGGAAAAGTCAAAGAAGTTCTACGCGAGCCTGTTCGACTGGAAGCTGGAAGATGTCCCCGGCATGGACTACACGACGATCGACGTCGGGGAAGGGACGGGCGGAGGGATGATGAAGAAGCCCATGCCCGACGTTCCGGACAATTGGTTTCCCTATGTCCTGGTTGATGACGTCGCCGCCTCGACAAAAAAGGCGCAGTCCCTCGGGGCCACGATCCTCAAGGATGTCACCGAGATACCGGGTATGGGATGGTTCAGCATGATTCTAGACCCGACCGGCGCGGCCTTCGGGCTCTTCCAGCCAAAGGCAGGCATGTAAGATGTCCGGACCGAGCTCAGCCGATGGCTGCCATTGGTGAAGTGGCTGCCGGCCATTCCCCACTACATCGTCCTGGCCTTCCTGACTGTCGCCGCGGTGATCGTGGTGATGATCGCCTGGTTTGCCATCGTTTGGATACTTTCGAGGGGATTCAAAGTCAATCTGGGAGTGCCCCCGGCAGCCAGGGAGACCGCCATAGTCTCACCTATCGCGCGAGAGATAGCAAGCATGAATGGTGCAACTATGCCCGAGAGGGCGGACGGCACGACCACTCGAGTGGTCTGAGATTAGACGTGTCTAACGCTTTTCCCTCAGCCACGCCCCCAGCGTCGCCATCCCCAGCGCCGCCAGCATCCCCAGGCCTATCCACACAACCTCCCTGAATGGCGACGGCAGCGGCATCGCTTCCCAGAAGCCTGGCGTGCCCTGTTTCTCTACCGTCTCTTCTGGGAGCAATAAGGTTTTCCCCGGAGGTGCGATCGGCTCGGCTGCCAACCCCGGTGCCGTCTGCTTTGTAGACGTATCCTCCGCCGCAGGTCGTGGCTCCCCGGGCTTTTCCTCGGATGCCTTCTGCTCCACCTGCTTTGTCTCCGCGCCCTTCTCGCCGCTCTCCCTCGCGGCCGACAGCACCTGAGGCGCAGCAGCCGGTGCGGGCGCAGTCGCCGCGGAAGGCGGTTTCGGCGCGGCGGCCCTCGGCGCTGTCGCCGGGCTCTCTGGTTTTGGGCCTGTTTCCTTCGCCGCGGGTGCCGCGCCCCCCTTGGACTCGGCCTGGACACCAGGACTATCGGTGCTCAGTTGGCCTGAACTACTATCCTGCGCAACCGACGCCGCTCCACTCTGCTGAGGCACCGCCTTGTAGACTCCCGGCGCCGAGCTTTGCAGGTACAAGCTGCCGACGAACACCACTATCAACGCGGCTGCCAGCGCAGCGGTCGCGTTCCTGAGATAAAAGAACAGCGGCGCATACCGTTTCGGCCGCGAAGCCATACCGCGCGGAAACTGACCTGTCGGGGCAACGGCGCTGATCATGAAGCTTCGTGGCACCCGCACGGGAGCCAGTTCGTGAAGTAGCTGTACGGTCTCCTGCATGGATCGCAGTTCCTCGGTGCAGGAAGCACACGAATCCAGATGCCGCTGCACACGCTCCCTCTCCCCCTGGGTCACTTGGCCGTCGATATGTGCAGACAGCAACTCGCTGATGTCGTGGCAGTCTGAATCTCGTTTCTTCGGCGAGAAATCGATCATCGACGCTCCGTTCTACTGGCTATCCTCTACTGTTATGACGATATTTTGACGGCAAAAGTTCCCTCTGCTGCCGAAGGTAGTCGCGAAGACTAGCACGCCCGCGGCTGAGCCGCGACTTAACCGTCCCTAGCGAGATGCGTGCGACCCCGGCGATCTCCTCGTAGCTGAGCCCCTGGACGTCGGAGAGGATCACCACCAGTCTCTGCTCCGGCGGCAAGGTCGCCAGACCTCGCCCCACACATTCCAGCAGCTCTCGCCTCAGGGCGCGGTCCTCTGGTCCGATCTCCGGGTCCGGTATATTCGCCGCGATATAGCCATCCTCGTCTTCGGACACTTGCAAACCCACAGTAGCGTAGCGACTGCGGTGCCGCAACTGGTCGTAGCACTCGTTGGCGGCGATCCTCAGGATCCACGCCTTGAAGGAGCCGCCGCGGAACCGCTTTATCTCCTTGAAAGCCGATAGAAAGGTCTCCTGGGTTGCATCGGCCGCGCTCTCTCCATCACCCAGCATGCGATACGCAAGGTTATAGACCTGCTGCTGGTGCAACAGCACCAGCTCGTTGAACGCGGCGACGCTGCCCTCCGCACTGGCCCTTATCAATTCGTCGAGCGCAATAGTGTTGCCGGGTCCGACCATATGGCAAGGATAACATGTTCGCAGGGGTTGTCAAGCGGCTGATATTGGTATTGACAAGCCCCCTTTTTCGGTGATAGGATAGCCACGCCAAGCCAGTCTGGACCCCTGTTGCGGCGTGCCCACATTTGGGTTCCCGCTTCTGTTAGTCGTGGCCGGCGGTGCCCCCTTCACGCACGTGTGGAGTCGTGCTCTTGTAGCATCTGGTGCGTCGAAAGCTGAGCATAGCGAACAAGGCCTTATCTTCACCGAGGGCCTCCGCTATCTCGATCGTGAGCTCGCTCCCTGGCGTCAGGCCGTGGAAATGTGAACAATCCTTAGATTTTCGAGGAGGAACGATAGACAGTGCCAACGCAAATGCAGCTTCCTCAGTTCTCGCTGGCCGAACGAGACCGGCGGTGGCGGAACATTCGCAATAGTATGGCCAGGTGGGGCCTGGATTGCCTCGTGATCGGTGGCCACTCGGCCAAGTGGGACTCGGGTATGGCCAACGTGCGCTACGTTAGTCAGGTGGGGGGCAATGGCGAGGAAGCCTATGTGGTCTTCCCAATTCAGGGTGAGCCGACCTGCTACATCTGGGGAGGCCAGGCATTCTGCAACTGGTGGGGTAGGGCGCAGGACTGGGTGACGGACCTGCGGCCACGGCCTGGAAGACGATGGTCGAAGGCTATCGTGGCGCGGCTTGGCGAGCTTGGCCTGGAGGAAGGCCGCATCGGCGTCGTCGGCCTTGGCGGCCCGATGATGGGCGAGCCTGAAGGCGTTATCCCTTACGTGACGTACAGCGAGATGCTTGCTGCCCTGCCGAGGGCGCAGTTCACCAACGCCTCGGTCATCGTCGAGGAACAGCGGATGATCAAGGGCGCGGAGGAGATCGCCTTTCTCGAGCGCGCGGCCGAGTTGGCCGATGCGGCCATCGTCGCCATGGCCGAGACGGCCAGGCCGGGGGTCAGGGAATACGAGGTGTATGCCGCGATGGTCAACGCAATGCTAAAAGGCGGCGCAGAGTACCCGGTCATGATCGTCATGGACGCGGGCGAATCCCCTTGCCAGCCCTCGCGTCTGCCCACGGCGCGTAAGCTCGAGCCGGGTGACGTGATCCAGAACGAGATCACCGCTCGCTACGGTGGCTACTGGGCACACCCCAATCGTCCCGTCCGTCTCGGCGAACCACGTGATACGGAGTACCTGAAGATGTTCGAGGCTTGCCTCGCCTCGTTCGACGCCGGGGTCGAGGCTTTGCGCCCGGGCATTTCCGCTGGCGAGTTTATGAGCGTTTTCTCCGACGCCGCTCGGAGATTCGGTTACCTCGCCAGCCACCCCATCCAGGGCCTCGGCCTGGCGCAGGGTGAGAATCCATCGTTTTCTCTCCCCGGACTCGTGCTTGAACAGAACATGGTCCTGGCCCTCCAGCCCTTGGTCACTACGCAGGATGGCAAGAAGGGCATCTCTCTGGGCGAGACCTTTGTTATTACAAGCACGGGTAACCGCATGCTTGGTAAGCATCCGCTCGAGTTCATCAAAGTGTGACTGGGATGGAGTCGATAGTCGGAAAGCCCTACCCGAGAATAGATGCGATAACCAAGGCTACGGGCGAGGCTCAGTTCGCTGCTGACCTGCGATTGCCTCATATGCTCTACGGATTAATCTTGCGCAGCCCGCATCCCCACGCGAGGGTGGTCAAGATCGATGCGAGCCGCGCCCATAGAGTGGCGGCCGTGAAAGCGGTCGTTACGGCAGCGGACGTTCCCACAGTGAAATTCGGCTCCAAAGGGGACCAGACGATTCTGGCCGTCGACCGGGTCCGCTTCGTCGGCGAGGAGGTGGCCGCAGTTGCCGCGACGAGCCCCGACGCTGCTGCCGAAGCGCTCGATCTGATTTCCGTGGAGTATGAGCTCCTGCCCGCGGTCTTCGAGCTCGAGGAAGCGATGAAGCACGGCGCACCTCGCGTTCACGACGTCGACAACAACGTAGCCCACCGCCTGTTCATCGATAGGGGCGATGTCGATCGGGGTTTTTCTCGGGCGGACGTCGTCTGCGAGGAGTCCTTCAGTACCCACGCCGTGGCGCACTGCTATGTCGAGCCTCACGCCTGCCTTGCCGTGTACGATAGCTCGGGTCGGCTCAATATCTGGTCGCCGGATCAGGGGCCGTTCAATCATCAGGCCAATCTGTCTCGCGTGCTGAAGATGCCGCTAAGCAAGATCAGGGTCGTCCAGCCTCACGTAGGCGGCGGCTTCGGCGGCAAGAGATTTCTTCCCCTCTATCAGATTGCTGCCCTGCTTTCTATGAAGTACGGACGGCCCGTACAAATGTTGAACAGCCGCAAGGACGAGCTTGTCGCCTCGCGTCCCCGTGTTCCCGCCGTCGTACGCCTCAAAATGGGTGCGACCAGGGATGGCGTCGTCACGGCCAAGCAGGCGAACATCATCTCGGGCTGCGGCGCCTATTCCGGTATTACGCCCTCGATCATGGACGTCACGGCCTATCGTGTTGACTCGCTGTACCGCTTCAAAAACATCAAAACTGAGGCGACCCTGGTGTACTCCAACACGACGCCTAAAGGGTCGTTTCGTGGCTTTGGTAACCCTCAGGGGCACTTCCCCGTCGAGTCGATGATGGACATGCTGGCCGAGAAGCTCGGCCTCGACCCCGCGGAAATGAGACTGCGAAACGTCGTGCACACGGGCGATGTCACTGCGCACGGCTGGGCAATGGGCAGTTGCGGGATTTCCGAGTGCATCGAGCGCGCGGCTGCGTCCAGCGCTTGGTCCGAGAAGCGCAAGGACAGACAGCCGGGTCGTGGCATCGGGATGGGGTGCGTCGTTCACGTCAGTGGCAACAGATTCCTCGGCGACTACGACGGCTCCAGTGCTATTGTCAAAGTCAACGAAGACGGCAGGGTCGTCGTCATCTCCGGGGAGGGCGATGTTGGCCAGGGAGCCAACCTGCTCTTCGCCCAGATCGTGGGGGAAGTGCTGGGTGTCGATCCGTCCCGGATCGAGGTGCCTCGAGCCGACACGGATATCAGCCCGTTTGGCTCCGGTGCGGGTGCCGACCGCGTCACCTTTATCGGCGGCAACGCTGTGAAGCTCGCCGCCGAGGATGCCAGGCGGCAGCTTGTGGCCGTCGCCGCGCAATTGCTGGAGGCAAACCCTGCGGACCTGGAGGTGGCCAACGGCGCCGTCTTCGTCAAAGGATCCCCGGGGCGTTCTGTTTCGGTTCCGGAGGTGGCGGCCTCTACGTTCCGCAGGCGTGGCAACGGCCCCATTATCGGCAAGGGCACGTACGATCCTCCTTCGGTAGTTCCCGACCCCGTGACGAAATATGGCAACTCCTCCGCGGCTTACGCCTTCGCCGCTCACGTGGCCGAGGTGGATGTCGATATCGAGACAGGACAGGTGAAGGTGCTTAACCTCGTCGCTGCGCACGACTTGGGCCGTGCTATCAACCCGCTGTCCGCGGAAGGACAGATTGAGGGCACCGTGGCCCAGGGGCTCGGCTTCACGCTCACAGAGGCTCTGATCACCGAAAGCGGACAGGTTCTCAATACCAGTCTATCTGACTACAGGGTACCTACCGCGATGGACATGCCCTCTGTGGCGCCGATACTGGTCGAGTCTAACGATCCGAACGGCCCCTTCGGTGCCAAAGGCCTTGGCGAGCCCGGCATCGCGGCGCTCGTTCCTGCGGTGGTGAACGCCGTGTACGATGCGGTTGGCATCAGAGTGACCGACCTGCCCGTCGATCCGGAGTCCTTGCGCCGGCAAATGGCGACAAGGATGCCATTTGAATAGTTGCTGCTGCGGAATGGAACGGCGTAAGGGCGAGGTCTCCTTGCCCTGAGGCGGGTCGGACCGGACAAGCGTAGGGGCGAGGTCTCCTCGCCCTGGGCTGGGTCGGACCGGACATGCGTAGGGGCGGACGACTCTCTGTCCGCCCGGGGGTGGGGGGGCAGCGCCGCTATGTCGCACCAAGATCTTACTATCTCTCTTCTTGTGGAGGTAACGTATTGCAAACTGACGTCTCAGTTGAGCTGTTTGGACACAAGTTATCCAATCCGGTGATGCTGGCCTCGGGGGAAATGGGCAACTCCGGGGCGCGTTTGAAGGAATTGGCCCTGGCCGGTGCCGGTGCCGTCGTGACGAAGACCATTTCGCCCATAAAGCGTCCGCTTGGTAAGCCGGTGAGCCCGCGTATGTGGGCCGACGCCGAGCTGGGGACCTATGTGCGTGTTTCGGGGCAAAACCCCTTTACGCCCGACGAGTGGTGCGATAGAGAGATCGCCATCGCGCGCGCAGGCGGCGTGCCTGTGGTACCGAACGTCGGGGCGCTGCTCTGGACCCGTGGCGCCACGAGTTGGCCCATCGCAGAAATAATCTCCGTGTGCGAGCGCCTGAAGGACGCGGGCGCAGCCTGGATCGAATGCCACGAGGGACATCCCCACGACGCTGCCGATCGGGAGCAATGGGTCGATTTCGCCACCAGCCGCGTAAGGGAGCTCAAGCAAGCGGTTGATATCCCCATCGTCGTCAAGCCGGCCTATCGCTATGCCAAGGACATGGTGGAGGCCTGCCTCCGCCTCGAGGACGCGGGCGTCGATGGCCTCGTCGTTGGACACGGGATCGAGGCTTGCCAGATCGATGTCAATACCGGCAGAATGATCGCCGGCATAGCGAATTTCGACATGAACATGTCCGGGCGTGGCAGCTTCAGTGCCTGGCTGCGCCATATCGTCGAGGTGTGTCACAAGGTGCGGATTCCCGTCATCGGCGCGCACGGCGTGTTCACCGGCAGAGATGTCGTCGAGCAGGTGATGGCGGGAGCGGTCTGCTCGCAGGCGCTTTCGTCGATTATGATTCACGGCTCCCGCTATTTCCGCCGCATGGCGCAGGAGGTCGACCGATTTCTGGCGGAACACAAATACCAGTCGCTGTCAGATGTACGTGGCCTGGCCCTCCGACCCGAGCACGTCGAGCGCACCACGTCTTTCGTGGCACAGGTTGACCCCGACCGCTGCAACGGCTGTGGCAAGTGCAGCATAGCCTGCACGGGGTCCACCCTCGCCTTCGAGCAGGCCGAGCGGGGCTGGTTGGGGCCCAGGATCGTCGTCAACACCGCGACCATGCTCGCCGAGGTGAACCAGGATTTGTGTGAAGGCTGCCAGGCGTGCGTTTCCATCTGCCCCGATAGGGCCATTCGCCTTCGCGGCTGGCCCCCATTATGAGGCGGTAATGTGGTAACTTGGGCCGTGGGCATTGATACAGGCGGAACGTTCACCGATCTGGCTGCTGTGGACGTTCGGACCGGGGCTGAGTACGTCACGAAAGTGCCGTCTACCCCGGGAAACCCTGCCGACGGAATCTTGGATGCCCTGCGGCGTTTTTCGGCGGAATGCGGTGTCCATCTGGAGGATGTGACCTTCCTCGCCCACGGAACGACCGTGGCGACCAACGCCGTCCTGGAAGGGAAAGGAGTCCGAGCGGGACTGCTCGTCAATCGTGGCTACCGAGCTATCTACGAGATGCGAGCAGGGACGAGGCCAACCCAACCGGACCTCATTGATCCTCGTTACCAGAAACCCGGACCCCTGATCCCCCTTGCCTTGACGCGCGAGGTACGCGGTCGAATTGGCTTCGACGGGACCGTTATCGAACCCCTCTCAGAGGACGAAGTGAGATCGGCCGTGTGCTCCCTGCGAGAGGAGGGCGCAGAGTCCATTGCCGTGGTCTGTCTTTTCTCCTTTATGAACCCCGCTCACGAGGAACGTATCGAGTCAATCATCCGAGAGGTCTATCCCGGGTGTCGCGTGTCCCTTTCCTGCCACGTTTTGCCCGTCATCCGCGAGTATCCTCGCCTATCCACCACCGCCCTGGACGCCTACGTTGGGCCTGTGGTCGAGCGATACCTCCGCGACTTGCAGGTCCGGGGCCGGAACCTGGGGCTGACGACGCGACAATTCTACGTTGTGCAGTCCAATGGGGGGCTGATGCGCATTAACCTGGCCGCCCAGTATCCTAACGAGACCCTGCTATCCGGGCCCGCCGCCGGGGTAGTGTTCGGAAGTCGTCTGGGAGAGCAGATCGGTCAGCGTAATCTGGTAACCCTGGACATGGGTGGTACCAGCACCGACATCAGCGTGATTCAGTCTGGCGTGCTCTCTCTTACGCGGAAGGGCAGCGTCGCAGGTCAGGACGTCGGGACACCCATGATCGAGATACGGACTCTGGGCGCCGGCGGTGGCGCCATCGCCTGGATTGACAAGGATGGGCTGCTCAAGGTGGGGCCCCAAAGCGCCGGCGCCGATCCCGGTCCGGCGTGCTACGGCAAGGGAGGGCGTGAGCCGACTGTAACGGATGCCAACGTGATCCTTGGGTACTTGGATGCCGGCAGTTTCCTGGGTGGCAGGGTGGCGGGTAACGCCGAGCTTGCACAGCAGGCTCTCGCCCGCGTCGGGCGACACCTCGGCCTGGGTGCCGTCGAGACGGCTGTCGGCGTGCATCGCATCGTCAACACCCATATGGCCGTGGGGCTGCGCCTGACTCTTGCTGAAAAGGGCTGTGATCCCGGCCGCTTTGCCCTCGTAGCCTTCGGTGGATCGGGACCCGTGCATGCCTGGCGCTTGGCCGAGGATGCGGGCATCTCACGCATCCTCGTTCCGCCACACCCAGGCATCGCATGCGCCATCGGCCTCCTTCAAACCGACGTCGTCCACGTCTATTTGCAGTCCTATCCTGTCGACCTGCTTGCGGCGACTCTCATTGAAATAGGTGAACGGTTCCGTATCCTCGAGAGGAGGGCCTACTCCGATGCGGCCGCCGAGGGTTTTCCCGAAGACCAGGTTCGCTTGATCCGGCAGATGGACCTGCGTTACCCCCATCAGGGCTACGAGCTAACCGTCGATTGCCCTCCGAATGAGCTTGCAGACGGCGACCTCTCCAGCCTGCGATCCGCTTTTGACAACCTTCACGATCAGGTGTATGGTATCTCGGGCCCCGAAGAGGACGTGGAAATCGTTAACCTCCGCGTGCGCTCCATCATGCCGAGGCAGCGCCTCGTCGGCAAGGGCTTCGGGGTGTCTGGGGTGGGCGTGGAGCCAGCCCGTCGAGGCACGCGCCCAGCCTATTTTGAAAGCCTTGGCGGCTTCATCGAGGCGTCCATCTACGACCGTCAGCTCCTTAACCCGGGTGATCGCCTCGACGGTCCGGCCATTGTCGAGCAGCTTGATTCTACGACTGTCGTCGCGCCCGGCTGGACAGGACAGGTTGACGACTTTGGGAACATCGTTGTGGAGAAGGTGTGATAATGTCGATCGACCCGATCACTCTTGAGGTAATGCGTAGCCGCCTCGATGAGATCGTCACAACTATGGAACGTCTGCTCTTCCACAGCGGCTACTCGCCGATTCTGCGGGAGTCCTACGACGGCAGCGCCTGCATCTTGGACAGCAGCGGCCGGGTGATTGTCGGCTCCGGTATGCCTATCCACATCTTCCCCTACTACTACACCGTGCAGGCCATCTTGCAGAGGCACGGAGACCGAATGCATCCCGGAGACGTCTTTCTTCTGAACGATCCCTACGTCGGGGGCAGCTTGCACGTTCCCGACATGGCTGTCGTCACCCCTGTGTACTACCAGAGCCAACTGATCGCCTTCTGCGCCAGCATCGCCCACAAGCCAGATCTTGGCGGGCTAGTTCCGGGCTCTTCTGGGGCGGGCGCGCGGGAGATCTTTCACGAGGGTATTCTCGTCCCCGGCGTGCGCTACTGGACGAACGATGGCGTAAACCCGGACGTCGAGGAGATCTTGCGCCAGAACAGCCGCGCCCCCAAGGAGGTACTGGGCGACTTGCGGGCTCAAGTCGGCTGCACGCGCGTCGGCGGCCGCCGCCTGGTGGAGCTCTGCGACGAATACGGGATCGAAACCATCTTGGGGAGTTTCGACTTCCTTATTGAGCGGGCTGGCCGCCTTCTGAAGATGGAGCTGGCAAAGTTGCCCGATGCAGAGCAAGAGGCCGAGGGGTTTCTCGACAGCGATGGTGTCGACTTGGACCGGCCCGTTCGCTTTCACGTGCTGGTTTCCAAGCGAGGCGAGGAAATCCAGTTCGACTACAGTCGCAGCGATCCCCAGGTGAAAGGACCCGTCAATCTTCGCCCGCAGTGCAGCGAGACTGCGGCGCTTCTCGCTCTGCTCGGCTATTTGGATCCGACCATTCCCATCAACGACGGCCCTCGCCGCGCCGTGTGCTTTGTCAACCCGCCCGGCCTGGTTACCAGCGCCCAACACCCCGCCCCCATCAACAACTACTTTCCCACGATTTGCCTGCTCTACGCCTGCGTGCAACTGGCGCTGTCGAAGTTCGACCCTGGCCGGGCTGTGGCCCCCGCCGGCCTCGGCGTAGGTGCCTGCTCTTTGGGCTACGAGCGCTCCCGGCGTGGCGTGCGCGCGGTGCAATACGAGCTTACGACCTCGTCGTTGGGCGGGACTACCGTGGCCGACGGCGCCTTTGGCACCATAGCCATCTACCATATCACGGCCAGCCAGCCCATCGAGATCCTGGAGACAGAATACCCCGTCCAGGTGACGCGATTCGAGCCCGTGGTAGATTCGGCGGGAGCGGGAAAGCACCGTGGCGGCTCCGGCTGCGTTCGCGAGTACAGGCTCCTGGCCGATGCCAAGTTCACCCTGCGTATGGGCGGATTTCAGCAGGGTGCGTGGGGTGTGGCCGGAGGTAGCGGGCCGGCTCGTGCCTCCTGCACCCTGAACCCAGGAACGGAGCGCGAGGAACGGCTTCCTCCTTTGGCTACCAGAGACCTGGTGCCGGAAGATGTCGTCCATTTGCGTCTCCCCGGCGGCGGAGGCTACGGCAGCCCCATCGAGCGTGATCCACACGCCGTCCTCGAAGACGTTCGCAACGGCATCGTCTCGCTCGCCGCCGCCCGAGACGTCTATGGCGTCGTCCTCGATCCGACCGAGCGAAACGTCGATTTGGTCGCGACTGACGAGCTAAGGCAGGCGATGGGGCGGTCGGCGCCGGCTCCTCGTCGCTTTCCTACGGCACACGCATCGAGGGTTACGTGAAAGCCAGTGTGATTCGGCCGACGTCTACATTCTCGTCCTTGAAACATCGGGATTTTCGTATCATCCTGATTACCAGCTTTTTCGCTTCCGGGGCTCAATGGGTACAGCAGATTACCGTGGGCTGGCTGGTCTACCAGCTCACGGAGTCACCCTTCCTGCTGGCGCTCGCGATGAGCCTGAAGGTCTTGCCGGCGTTGTTCATTGGCCCGCTGGCGGGCGTGGCCGTAGACCGTCTGGACCGTCGACACATCCTCATTGGCACAGAGGCTTGCCTTGCTGTCCTGTCCGCTCTGTTCGCTGTCACGGTAGCATTAGGCTACGTAGATATCTGGCAGATCTTTCTTTTCATGTTTGTCAGTGGCGCGGGGAACTCGATGAACAATATCGTTCGTCAATCGATAATCCCGAATCTGGTGCCGGGGCGGGAGCTTTTGAACGCGATAGCCCTGTATTCCTCCCTGTCCAGCGTAAGCCGAATTCTGGGGCCTGCCGCGGGAGGAGTGCTCATCGCCACGTTAGGCCCCGCGGCGAACTTCTTCTTGCAGAGCGCCCTGTACTTTGGATTCCTGCTGATGCTGTTACCACTACGCGTGCCACCAATCCCTGACAGGCAGCCCGCCGTATCGATTGCCGGCGATCTTGTCGAGGGAGTCAGGCACGCCCTTGCCCGAAAGGAAATACTCTACCAGCTATCTATGTCCTTTGTCGCTCAGCTTATGATCATGCCATATGCCGCTATGCTTCCAGCGTACGCCGAGGAGGTAATTCACACCGGGCCGGAAGGACTGGGGCTCCTTTACGGGGCCGCCGGATTCGGCGCGGTTGCCGCCACGCTTTTTCTAGCCTCTTTGGGAGACTTTCGACGCATGCGCTGGTTGGTTATGGGAAGCGGCTTGCTGGCTAGTGCATCTCTGGCCTTTTTGGGGCTTTCGGCGGTGATGTACCTTGCACTGGTCGCTATGGTCCTGCTCGGTGCAGGCCAAATGGCCTTGTTCTCGAGCAACAACACTATGCTGCAAAAGCATTTGCCCGACGAGTTTCGGGGCCGCGTTACCGCCCTTAACCAGGTCGGGCACAGCTTTCAGGTCCCTGGATCGTTGGTAGTTGGCGCTTTGGCTGAGATGCTCGGCGTGGGCCTAGTGCTGGTTGGCGTCGGGCTGGCGGCTGGAGCGGCTATTTCCGGCCTGAGCGCCATCTTCAGGGAGCGTAAGGAGCAGAGCACGCCAAGTAAGGGCCAACTGGCGGCAACGGAACTGGGAGAATTCGACAGATGAGGGTGGTGCGGGGCCCCCACCGAAAAGGCGATGCTTCAGGGTGGCTCAAAGCTTAATGGCAATTGGGTGGCTCAAAGCTCGTGGAAATTGACATCCGGGCGGCGGTTTCCCAGCTAAAGGCGGCGGAAGACGCTAAATCGCTGCTAGAGGGCTTTCTGGCTTCCAAGCAAAATGTCGAGAGAATCAAGCGTCGAGAGTCCGCACCAGGCCCTCTGACTAACCTGCCCTCAATGGTCAGTAACCCGGCCGATTCTGCTACATATGAAGTAGTGCGCCAGAGGCTTGCTCGAAGAGCAAATGAATCCTGAATCCTGGCCGCCGAGGAGGAACGCATCCAATGAGAATCCCTGACCTGCGCGACTGGCATTCGTGTTTGGAAAGCATTCGCCTTCGGTTAGATTACTCGATCTTCAAGAGCCTCGTCGAAGGCGGAGAGGAAGAGATCATGGCCAGCGCGGTAGTCCTTTCCGAGGAGACCGATCGGGAAATCGCCGAAGGGATGCTGCACGCCGTGGTCAGCCTGCCGTCCGCGGAAGAGGCCTCCTCGCAACTGGAGCAGTTTGCCGCCGAACTGGCAAAGCTTCAGCCGGACCCTACGGCGGAAACTGAGAGCGGCCTTGTGGCGGGGGCTTACCGGGAGTTCTGCGATCAGATTGCGCTCGTCCAACGCGGTCTCCCGGCTGTCGTGGAGACATTCAAGACCTATGCCAACGGAAGCTACGACACCTGCAAGGAAGCCGCCGACGTGCTCAAAGACGCTCAGAGCAAGCTGCACGTCCAGCCGCAAGCGGCCCTCAAGATGGTTGCCGAGGCAGGGGCCTTGCACCTCAGAGGACTGGAAGAAGTCGACGACCTATTGCTTTACAATGTGTCCTACTCGCCGGCAGAGCCACTCTCCGACTGGATAAATGCCGTCGCCAACGTGGTGAACAGCATCCCCGAGGATCTCGACGAGTTTCCCCTTGGAGAGGTGGAGTTGGCCCGCGACCAGTGGCGGGCGCCGGATGACCTGGAAAGGATCGAATACAAGAGAGGGAAGCTTGCCCGGCTGGGAATGGTGGAGCCCGAGCTCCAGGACTTGCTCCTACCGCTCCTCTCTCCCCAGGATAAGCGCCCTACCGCTGCAGAAGAGCAGGCCATCATCGCCGCCGGACCAAAGGTGGTGCCGGGATTGATCGCCATCGCTGGCGACGACGACTCACAACTACAGGCGTCGATAAGTGGTGGCGAGGCAGCCATCACGGCGGTCAACCTGCTGGCCGACTTGCGGGCGGCAGAGGCCGTGCCCACCCTCCTGGAAGTTCTCAAAAACAGCGATGCGCTTACGATAATCCACGATCACACGCTACAGGTTCTTCAGGACAATCTGCCTGACCTCGCGTTCGACGCGGCACTGGAGATGTTCGATCAAGCCAAGGATGTCGAGCTCAAAAGCGACCTGGCCGGCATCCTGGCCAAGGGAGGCCGAGGCAAGCCGGGAGTGTTCGAGCGTCTGATCAAGTTCTTTCGCGAGGAGAAGGATCAACGAGGACTGGTTGCGGTCTACCTGGCCGACTTCGGCGATCCACGGGCGCTGCCCGACCTCCACGAGGCTGCTAGAACGGCCGACGACTGGCTTGAAACGGGGAACATGGAGGAAGCGATTGTCAGACTGGGGGGCGAGCCGAGCCCCTCCGAGCAGCGGAAAGCGCAGCGACTTAGAGCCCAAATGCTAGCACCCTCACGTCCGGCCACGCCGCCCCAGCCAGTTCCTGTGGCTAGACCGTCGGAGCCAACTCCTGTGGCCAAGCCAGCCCCCATCCGCGTGACCAAGATCGGCCGCAACGAGCCATGCCCGTGCGGCAGCGGCAAGAAGTACAAAAAATGCTGCGGGCGATAGGGCCGGCCGCAGTATACGGAGATTCGGCATCCGCGTAATCCCCCAATCTGGTTTAATCTGCGGTTCAGACGCCTTATACCAAACTGGAATAGAACGTCGCACCCTGCTCCAATTTCCCCTCAGCCCAGGCGCGCCCCCCGTGGCGATGGATGATGCGCTGCACGGTCGCTAGGCCGATTCCATTCCCCGGGAAGTCCTTGTCTACGTGCAGTCGTTGGAAGGCACCGAACAGTTTATCGCAGTAGGCCATATCGAACCCGGCACCATCGTCCCGAACGAAGCAGGCTCTTCCCTTCTCCTGCTCGATAGTACCGAACCGTATGGTGGCAGTGGGATGCTTCGAAGTGAACTTCCAGGCATTGCCCACCAGGTTCTCCATTACGATGCGCAAGAGCCGGGCATCCCCATTGACAAGCACTCCTGGCGCAATCTCAAACTCGACTCGACGTGCCGGCTCCGACCGCCGCAACTGCTCCGCGACGGTCCGCGCCAGATCACTCAGGTTGACCTGCTCTCGACGCATCTCCCAGCGAGTATATTGTGAGGTTTGATGCCGCCGTGGATAATCCCTGCCTCGTGGACCTTATCCAGAGTCCGGGCCAGGTTACAGGCAATGGTGAAGAAATCTTCCAAGGGCATTACGTGACGCGCCTGCATCAGCCCATCGAGTGTTACCCCGTCAAAATAGTCCTGGACTATGAAGCAGATACCGTCCTTCGCGTCGAACGAAATGGGTGTAATCACTTGGGGGTCGTCCAGGACCCTGAGGTGTTCGATTTTCTGCCTGAACAGCGATTTCTGATTGTCGGACAGAGAGGTCTCTTTCAGAACTTTGAGCACGAGCAGGCGGTCCGGGTCCCTCTTGTGGTATGCCTTATAAATAGCGGCTTGCGGGCCTTCCCCTATCTTCTCTATGATTTCATAATTTGGAATTGGGAGCATCATTCCGTATTCCCTCCCGATTATCTGCCTCCCACAGTCGGCGCAGCCTCGTTTAGAACCATCCAATACAGCCCGAGCTGCCGCACGGCGTCGGCAAACTGCTCGAAGTCCACCGGCTTGCGAACGTAGCTGTTGGTGCCGAGTCTGTAACTGGAGATCACGTCCTGCTCCTCGCTAGAAGACGTGAGAATCACCACAGGCAGCAATGCGGTTCTTTCGTCGCCGCGCGCCCGTCGCAGCACCTCGAGGCCATCGACCCTTGGCAGCTTCAGATCAAGCAAGATGACAACCGGCATCTTCCGTAGATCGCGGCCCTCGTAGCTCCCCGTTCCAAACAAGTAGTCCAGGGCCTCGACTCCATCACGCGCCACGACCACTCCATTCACGATGTTGTTCTTCCTGAAGGCGCGTAACGTCAGTGCCTCGTCGACGGGGTTGTCCTCCACCAAAAGTACGATCTTCTCTTCCATCCCTGTCCTCACCGTGCCTTTCTTGCCGTCAGAGCCTGCCTGGCCCAGCTTCATCGTTGGCTGCGAAACGCCAAGGGGCGGCCTGAATCAAGGCGCCTCTCAACGGCTCGTTCATACCTGTCCGCCCTACGCCTCCCCGAGCCGTGGGAAACCAGTCATAACAGGGCATTCCAACCAGTGTGCTTTCCATCATACCACGTTGCGAATTAGCTCGTCAACGCGGCCAGGCAATCAAGCAAGATTCCAATTTGACAGCAAATCGTCATCAAGAACTCTGGCACGTCTTTTGCAAGACAAACAAAAGGTAACTAGTTTTCGGAGCCAAGTGGAACAGCGTAGGGCGAGGTTTCCTCGCCCTTTGGGGCGGGGCGCCTCGTCGCAGCCAACCTGCGAAAGACTAAGTGGGCCAAGGGGTGCGAAGCGTGCCACTGGAGGGTCGAAGTGCACGAGACTACGAACCGGCCACCGCACAGTGGAATCATAGCCAGACTGGCTATCGCGGTTCTCTCTTTGGTGGGAATTGCCGACGCCCTTTATATGTACGCCTACCATGAAGGGCTCACAGATTCCCTGATCTGTCCATTCTTTGGGCGAGGCTGCGACATCGTGGGCCGCTCGGCGCACGCCAAGCACTTTGGCATCCCCAACGCCGCCGTCGGGGCGCTCGGCTATGCGGCCATGGCCGCCCTTGCGATCTGGCCAGGCAATAAGCCACCACAGCGCCGGCAGATGCAGTCCCTGGGTCTCTCGGCCATCTCGCTGGCGGCTTTCGTCGCCAGCGTTTTCCTGACCTGGGAGCAGGCGGCCAAGGTCAAGGCCTGGTGCTTCTGGTGTCTGTCGTCGGCAGGACTCAACTTGGTGATACTACCCCTAGCCGTGTCCGAGGGTTGGAGATCCGCGCGCTTATTCCTTCATCGTCCCTGATAGCATGAAGCGTATGTGTGTCGGATCTCAGGCTGCCCGCTCCGCCACACCGCGCCGGTCGGTCGAGATGGCGATCTCCAAGTGCGTGTCGACCACGACCACGTCCGTGCCCATCTCGGCGCACAAGCGCCGCATTCGATCGGCAATCTCCTGGAAATCCCGCCCCTCGGCCAGATTGACCTGGAAATTGTCGATCAACACCGGAAATATGTCGATGCGGTCGATTCCAGTGTCGCCGATCTCCAGGCGAAAGAGCGCCGATTGGTCATTGCGCAGGTCCGGATCCACCGCGTAATCGTCCACGAAGTCGCCTGAATCGTACAGGATTGGTTTGCCCTTGTAGATCTCGATTCCCTGAAATATATGTGCGCTGTGCCCGTGGAAAATGTCGACGCCCGCGTCCATCAGGGCGTGAGCGAAGGCAACGAATGCCGACGACGGCCTCTCGCGCATATTCGGCCCCCAATGGGCCGAAACGATCACGAGGTCCGCACCGCCCTCTCTCGCACGCTGGACGCTTTCGAGCAGGCGCGCGAACTTCCTGCCGGTAGTGCTAATCGGCACGAAGTTGACTCCGGGCGACCGAGCTGTCGCCGCCCATTCGGGCTCGTTGTCGGTAAACGAGACCACCGCTATCTTGCGCCCCTTCGCCGTGAGCCAGGCGGGACGCTCTGCCTCCTCCAGGTTCCGTCCTGCTCCGGCGTGCGCGATGTGGGCCGCATCCAGCCGGCCCAGCATTTCCAGTAGAGCATCCTCCTGGAAGTCCAGCGAATGATTGTTGGCCAGAGAAACGCAGTCAACCTCGGCAACCTCAAGAACCCTCATTGCCACTGGATCCGCTCTGAAATGGAAGACCTTTGGTGTTCGCGTCCACGGCTTGCCGGTAGCTGCGATGACGCACTCCAGGTTCACGAGTGTGAGATCGGCATTCCTCAGCAGCTCGATCGTGTTGCCCCAGGGGAAGAGCGGACCACGACGACTCATTACTTCATTTATCAACCGACCCAACATAACGTCACCCGCAACGGCCAGCGTAAGTGCCGTCTCCTTGGCCTGCAGTCTGCGGTTTGGAACCACTGTTTGCTGCTCCTGAGTTAGAAAACTTCTTTGTTTGCGCTACGGCACTATTGCACAAGACGTGCCATCGCAGCCTCTGCACTTCCTGGTACAGATGTTGCCCCCTCTTACACCTTCGCCTCTCGCAAGCGGAAGGCGCCTAGTGCGCTCGCAGACAGCATTGTCGGGAATGACGTAGCCTGCCTGGAGGCTACGGGGCAACCACGCAGGGTTGCCCCTACGGGATGTCACCGCAGATGCTGCTTGATTATGCACTAGGCTTTGACCTAAGTTGGATAGGAGGGTGTCGCGTTTGATGCTTGACACTACGTCACTGGAGAGTTGGGCCAGCATCGCCTGCTCCGCTGTAGGCGATTATTGCCGAACCTCTTTTATCGAATGAGCCGTCCTGCTATAATCCAGAACAATAAACGACATTCGAGGAGGTATCCCAATGGATTGGGGAATGAAAAACCGACTCTCGCGGCTTATCCAGCCCGATGGTCACTGCTTCTTTATGCCGATTGACCACGGCTATTTTCAGGGGCCTACACACAAGCTGGAGAGGCCTGGCGAAACGGTAGCGCCGCTGCTCCCCTACTGTGACGCCCTTTTTGTCACGAGGGGTGTTTTGCGATCCTGCATAGATCCGAGCAACACCAAACCTATCATTCTCAGGGTATCCGGCGGGACCAGCATCGTTAGCGATGATCTCGCTAACGAGGGGATCACGACCTCTGCGCAAGAGGTCCTGCGCCTCAACGCCTCTGCCGTCGGGATGTCCATTTTCGTTGGCTCCGAATACGAGCACCAGTCGTTGATGAATCTGGCCAAGCTCGTGGATGATTGCGAGAACTGCGGCATCCCGGTAATGGCCGTCACCGCCGTTGGCAAGGAACTGGAGAAGAGAGAGGCCCGTTATCTGGCCCTGTGCTGTCGCATCGCCGCGGAGCTCGGCGCCTGTGTGGTGAAGACCTATTGGTGCGAGAACTTCGAGAAGGTCGTGGAGGGCTGCCCCGTTCCTGTGGTTATGGCCGGCGGTCCCAAGTGCGAGACCGAGCTCGAGGTGCTGCAGTTCGTGCACGATGGCATGCAGCGCGGAGCCATAGGCCTGAATCTCGGCCGCAACGTCTGGCAGAGCCAGCATCCTGTGGCCGTGGCGAGGGCGCTTCAGGCCATTGTCCACGCGAATGCGACCGTCAAAGAAGCCAACGACCTTCTGATGAGCGTCAAGAACGGCGAAGCTTAGAATGATCGTGCCTATGCTCGTCACCCGCTTTCTGGGACGGGCCGTCAAGTTGTACCCCAACAAGACGGCTGTCGTTTGCGGAGAGAGGCGGTTCACCTACGCCGAGTACGGCACAAGGGTCAACCGTCTATCCAACGCCCTGCTTGATATAGGCGTCAAAAAGGGCGACCGCGTATCGTTTTTGAGCTTCAACTGCCATCGCCTCCTCGAGGCCTACTACGGGGTGGTGCAGATTGGCGCTGTCATCGTCCCCCTCAACGCTCGCCTCAGTGCCGAGGAGCTTGCGTGGATAGTCAACCACGCCGAAGCAAGCGTGCTTTTTGTCGACCGAGACCTGTTGACACTAATTGGGCCCGTGCTCGGCAGGTTGGAGACAGTTCGCGAGTTCGTCCTGATGGGGGATGGCGATAGTCCGGAGACCTGCGATTGGATGGACTATGAGACCCTGCTGGCCTCGGCTTCTGTTGCCTCACCTCCGCAGCCCCCGATGGACGAGAATGACCTGGCCGAGATATTTTACACCAGCGGCACGACCGGCAAGCCCAAGGGAGTCATGCTGACACACCGCAATCTCTACCTCAACGCGTTCTCTTTCGTTTACGGGCTCGAACTTCGCGATGGCGACGTCTTCCTGCAGGTGGTACCGCTGTTTCACGTGAACGGCTGGGGCACGCCGCACTTCTTGACCTGCGTTGGCGGCACCAACGTCCTCGTGCGAGCGTTCGACCCTCAAAAGGTTTTCGAGCTGATCGAGCGAGAGCGTGTGACCATCTCGGCGATGGTTCCCACCATGCTCAACGCCTTGCTCAACTTCCCAGACGCTGAAGAGTACGATGTCACCAGTTTCTCCAGACTGCTCGTCGGCGGCTCGCCCCCGCCGGCTTCCTTTCTTAGGGCAGCGGCAGAGAGATTTGGCGTCGACTGTTTCTCTGGCTACGGCACCACCGAAACCAGCCCCGGCCTTGCCATGGCCAAGGTCAAATCACACCTCGGGGGCCTGCCCCAGGACGAGATATTTCGCATCAAGGCCCGTACGGGCTTCGACGTAATCGGAGTGGAACTAAGAGTGGTCGACGAGGATGGAGCTGACGTCAAGAACGATGGCAAGTCTATAGGCGAGATAGTCGCCAGGGGCAATAACGTCATGCAGGGTTACTGGAAGGACCCGGTTGAGACGGCCAGGGTGATCGTCGACGGCTGGTTTCACACCGGCGACCTGGCAACAGTTGACGAGGAGAACTACATGCTCATCGTCGATCGCAAGAAAGACATCATCATCAGCGGCGGCGAAAACATCGCCTCTGTAGAGATTGAGGACGTGCTCTATTCACATCCCGCCGTGCTCGAGAACGCAGTAATAGCGGTACCGGACCCGAAATGGGGCGAAGTGCCCAAAGCCATCGTGGTGCTGAAGCCGGGCCGGCAGGCCACCGAGCCTGAGCTGATCGACTATTGCCGCACCAGATTGGCGAAGTTCAAGCTGCCCAAGTCTATCGAATTCATCGACAGCTTGCCCAAGACAGGCACCGGCAAGGTCCTCAAGGGCACCCTACGCGACAGATACTGGGCGGGACGTGAAAAGAGGGTCAACTGAATCGGGGCCATCAGGAGGAGACATGAAGCTGGTCATTGCCGTCGTCCGAGAAGGCGATAGCGGCAGGTTGATCGACGCGCTTGTGGCCAGGTCGTTCCACGCGACAAAATTAAGCTCTAGCGGGGGTTTCTTGCGCGATGGCAATGCCACGCTTGTCATCGGCGTCCAACGCGAAAAGGTAGACGATGTCGTCGCGTTGATCCGCGAGAATTGCCATTCGCACGTCGAGACCGTAGTACCAACGTCATTCGTTCCCACATACGGCTACATGCCATCGCCAATCGAAATCAGGGCCGGCGGGGCCGTCGTCTTCGTCCTCGACGTCGAGAGATTCGAGAAGACGTAGGGTCTGTTGTAGAAACCACACAAAGCCTCGACTTGAATCTCTGTCACAACTAGACGTTGCACTGGCGCCCGCGCAATGGTAACCTTCGGATACACAAGCTGAATACGACCTGTTTGATGGAAGCTTTGATCCGAGGGACGCCGAGCCGAACGTGAAACGGCAACGCGAATCTGGTCGCTAGTACCTCGGGGAGCTAGTAGCGAAACCGGCCATCAAGCCCGATGGTCAGTTCGTGTTGGCTAGCTTCTCGGGAGGTGATGGCCCAGTATCCCGCAACTCACTCAGGATGCTTCTCCTGACACGCAGTGGCCTCGCGTGCAAATCTGTCGGTACTCTAATGACATAGTGTAGGTAAGAGGACGATTACCTGGCACTCCTGGTGCAAGAAGAAGCGCCATAAGGCGCAGTGGAGGTCAAAGGACCAGACAGAGCACACAAGTTAGAGCAGTTTGCAGACAGAGCGGGACTCTTATGCCGCCTCCGGAAGTGGCAGAGGAGTCCCGCCTATTTTTTCGCCATGCCCCGCGAGGCATAGGGAAGGTCCTTCTCACGACCCTATTCATATGGGCCACTACCAGCGGGCTATTGACCTGTTGTTGACGCGCCCTGTATGATATCTTCCGCACGCCGTTGTGCCACAGTGGCCAAGTCGCCCACACTGCCTTGAGGAGTCCATATGCTGATGGCACGCGCGTGCCGTGGCGGCCTTATCGCCCTTTGTGCAACCCATCACTGTGCCCCTTTGCCAGTCTCCCGCCGAGTTTTCCCTGTGCCCTGGTTCTTGGTCTCGCAGGGTGGCTAGCGCTTCGTCGCCATGGTTTGCGCCTGGGACCGTGATTTGACTTCAAACGGTGGATGGCTCGCCTTTGGCCCGGGTTAGTCTAGGGGGATGCGGGGCCTGATGGCCGCTTTGAAGAAACTTCGGCCTCTACTAGGTTAGGAGGTGATCTGGCGATGCGGGCTCCGCTGGCCTGAACGTCGGTTTGACTGCAATATTTCGGCAAGGAGGAGAAAATTAACGTGAACGTACGGTTGGCTCTGTTCATAGTGTGTTTGCTGACGCTGTCTGTTCTGGTTCTTGGGGGCTTCGCGCTGGCAGCTCCCCGTGGGGATACGCCTCCGGACATCATTGCTAGGGGAGGCCAGCTCTACGACAGTTGGGTCAAAGCGGCGGGTGTCGCCCAGCCTGATGGAGATCAAATGCTCTGGTCGACCCAGACCACCAACACGCGCGCGGGAAAGGATACCTGGCGCT
>JACQUC010000047.1 GCA_016210495.1 Chloroflexota bacterium | reverse complement strand
GGTCGGGGGCCGGTGCGGGCGGGCCGGCGCCGGCGGAATATGGCAGGGGTGTAGCCACCCTGCCAGCATGGCTTTCGGTCGGATCAGGGGAATCGGACGCATCAATTGGGTCGTCTGCCCTTCTTGCCGCCAGCGGCGAAACATGCATAGCGGGCAGGGCAAAGAAGCACCCGGTCCGGCAGCGCTGGCGTGGTGGCAGTTGCCCCCAATCGAAAACGGCGCCGGTGGTCCGCCCGTTCTCGGAACACAAACGCCGGTAGAACCCACCGGACTCCGCCGGGGAAACGCGGTCGGTAATCAGTCCGCCAAGGCGCAGCGTGCCCAGTTGGAGGAATCGCAGGAAGGTCTTCCCTTCTCGCTCCTGAGTCCAGGCGCCCGAGGAGGAATCGCATTTTGGCATCGTCGCCACATGGGCGCCGACAAGCGTCAAAGCGCGGTCGCGGGCGATGTGGTGCAAATCGAGATGCTCGGTAACGCCACGGCTGCTGCCAGCGAGCACGATGCGGCCGCCGGCCCGCGTACATCTTATCGCGGCGTGCAGTGCCGCCGGGTTTCCGGTGGCTTCGTAGGTCAGGTCCGCGTCAACGCCGTCGACGGCGCCGTAATCGCGCTCCAGGCTCAAGACGTGGTGGGCGCCGCTATACTCAGAGAGATCTGCGCGCGCTGGCGTGCGGGCAACGGCGGTCACCGGGTGGGCGCCGCAAGCGACGGACAGTTGGATGAGTAGCTGCCCCACCAGCCCCTGTCCGAGGATAGCCACGCGTTGGCCCATTGCCGGGCGGCCCTTGCGAAAAGCCTGAAGGGCGATGACACCCAGTTGGAAGAAGCTGGCCTGTGCCAGGTCCAGTTCCTTCGGAACAGAAAAAACGCGATTTTCAGGCAAGGTAGCTACGCTGGCGTGGTGGACACCGGCCGCGACCACGTCCCCAACGCGAAGGCGCGACACACGCGGCCCGACGGCCACGATCTGTCCGGCGCCAGAGTAACCGGGGTACTGGGGGAACGCCCGGCCTGCATTTGGCAGGCGCAATAAGGATGCCCGTTCCGTGCCAGGGCTGACGGCGGTGAAGGACGTTTGCACGAGCACCTCGCCGGGCCCAGGCATTAGCTCCTCGATTGCGTCCAGTTCCACTACGCCCGGTGCGGTCCAGCAAATGGCGGTGCCCCTCACCACCCCGCGTCCACGTCGCAACGCCCGCAAGCGCGCGAGTGCCCATTGCCTTGCAGAGCCCCTCACGATGGGGAGGCCACCCCCTGACGGCCAGTTGACCTGAGCGCTCGCAGAGCCCGGCCAAACCATGGCAACCGCTCGTCGACGACGGTAATCAGGTGACTATGGCGCACGGCCGCAGCCAAACCCGCCACAGGTGAGGGGATTCCTCTCGACCGCAAGCTTTCTCGAAAGTTCGTTCTGGCGATCCTGCGCTCAGAGCGTCTCCAATGGGCCTCCATCAGCTTACGGGCTTCGTTGTACGCCCGGATCCGCTGCTGTTTGGAGAGCTCGGGGCTCTCGAAAGCGGGAGTGTTCGTCCACTTGTTGACCTGATCCAGATAGTCCTTTGGATCTATCAGCCACTGGTTGTTGGCCTCGACCGAATCGTGGAGCTCGGTCTTCGGAAAGGGCGTCAGAGTGAAGAAGTTGAACTTCCAGACGGGATACTTGCGGGCGATCCGCAGAGAATCCTGGAAATCATCCCAGGTCTCGCCGGGGGAGCCGATCAGAAACGTCAGCTTGACCTGGAATCCTAGCTCGCAGGCCCAGGCAATGGCCTGCTCGATCTCCTCGAGCGTTTCCCCTTTCTTGAGATTCTTGAGAATCCGATTGTTGCCGGATTCGACCCCAAAAGACAACTGATAGAAGCCCACCTCTTTCATCTTCGCGAGCAGCTCACGGGTGACGCGGTCCGCTCTGATGCCGTTGCCGCAACTGAACCTGGCGCCGCGCAGGCCACGTCGCGCGATCTCCTCGCAGAACCGAAAGGCTCGCTCGGCAATCAGAGTGAAGTTGTCGTCGGTGAAGTCGAAGGTGCGATAACCCCGGCGATACCACCACTCGACCTCGTCGGCCACCAGAATCGGGTCGCGGGCGCGATATTGGCGCCCGATGGTGGTCCTGACGGGGCAATAGATGCACTGATACGGACACCCTCTGGACGAGACGATGGGGATCAGCTTGCTAAGGTAGCGTTCGAGCTCAAACCGAGAATACGTCGGAAAGGCGAGTGAGTCCAGCTCGCGGTTGAAAGGGCGGTCGCCGGTGTATAGTGTCTGTCCGTTGGGCCCTCGGTAGATTAGCCCCGGGATCTCGGACAAGGACAAGTCGTCCCGGCACAATTCGACGATGGCGTGCTCGCCTTCCAGGACAACGCCGTAGTCGAAGGCCGCACAGTCCTGAAGCACTTCCTCGCGAAAGGTGGAGACGTGTGGCCCGCCGGCCACGATGTGGACTTCTGGGCAGGACTGTCGGATCTCTGTGGCCAGCGCATAGTGGCTTCTGAAGTTGAGCGACCGCATCGAGATGCCGATGAGGTCGGGATGGTACTCCCGAACGCGAGAGAGAAAATAGGCCTTGTTCCGGTGCAGAGACATGTCGAGGACACTGTTCTCGATCCCTTTGCCGTTCAGCGCCTCCGAGAGATACCCCAGCCCGGCATCCAAATAAGATCCTTCGGCAAAGACCGAACTGGGATAGTAGGGAAAGACGAAAAGAACGCGTCGATACCTCATACCCTGACTTCCACTTCCTTGCGGCTGATACCCTTGCCATCAAGCAAGTCACCGTAGATTCCTTCGAGGATGGAGAAATTCTTCTCCCAATCGGCCCTTTCGTGCGCGATCTCCAGGTTGCGTGCCCCCATATCGTCGCGCAAGGCTCCATCCGAAAGCAGCGTAATGATGCGCTCCGCCAGATATTCGCTATCACGGCGTGGCACGACGAAGCCATTGACCCCGTCCTGTACCCACTCGAAGTAGGCGGGCGCATCGGAAACGACCATCGGCAGGCCGCACGCCATAGCCTCCAGCATGCTGGCGGACGTGCCGTCAGAGAGCGATGTGGTTACATAGACGTCGGCGGCATTCAGGTGGGCGGCCATGTCGGGCTCGTCGAGCCAGCCCGCAAAGTGCACGTGGCTGGCCAGTCCGTATTCGCTCAGCATCGCACGATACGACTGCTCCAAGGGACCGCTGCCGGCGAGGATAACCCGCACCGAAGGCCGCTCCCGTACGATCCGCGGCAGGGCCGTGAGGAAATACTCGATGCCGTACACCTGCTTGAACTGGCGCGACACGATGATGATCTCGTTGTCCTCCCAGCTCAGGTCTCGCCGTACTGGCGAAGGTTTTGATTGAGGGCGAAAGATCGACTGGTCAACGCCCCAGGGAAAGGTGATGATTCTTTCCGTGGGGCACTTGGCGATCTGGGCGCACCGGGTCTTGACGAGCTCGCAGTCGCAGGTAATGGCGTCGGCCCTGCGCAGGGTCAGGCGTGCCTTCCACATGAAGACCCACGACTCATCCGGATGGACGAGGATATCCGAGCCAAAAGGCATCGACAGCGTGGGATGGAAGCCGCTCAAAGCTCCGTAGAAGCCGTGGTCGGTGACCCAGCCGGTGTGCAGAACGTCGGGTCGTAAGCGGGCCAGAAGCTTTCGCAGATGCCAAGTTATGCGCAGCGAGCGCAAGAAGTAATGGTGGAAGAACTTCCAATACGGGTAGTGATGGTTTTCCACTCCCTCAACGTCTACGATCGGGTGGTTAGCATAAGAGATAAGGAAGGGTTGGTGGCCGCGTTCGACCATCTTCTCCAGGAAGCGACGATCGAAGACGCTGCCTCCCCTTGACAGAAAAGCAATTTTCATGTGTTCTTATGGCTATGCCAGGAGATCAAGCAATGGCTCGAGCACCTTGTCCCAAGATAACTCCTGCGACTGGGCATAGGCCTGGTCGCTGAGCTCCTCCCAAGCTCTCCTTTCCGAAAACCGTTCGATGACGCCCTCGATGTTTGCCTCGTTGTACGGGACGCAGCCCCCCAGCTCATGCGGGAACTCCTCCCACTCGGCAAACAGGCAAGGTAAGCCATATGAGAGGTACATAAATATCTTGCTCGAGAAGCCCTGGCGGCGCAGCAACTCTCGACTGACGGTGTTGATACCAAACTGGTATTTCGTCAACTGGGAATCGGTATCCTGCATCGGCCCAGCGTACCGGAGGCTGTGCCCCTTCCCCGGCGGCCTGGAGCCATAAACATCCAGCGAATAAGGCAAGCTGGATGACAGCCGAGCGAGCAATTCCATGTTGTTGTAGTATTTGCCCAGTCCGCCGAGATACACCAGGGCCGGAGGGCCATTGAAAGATGCGCGCTCCCTTCTCGGATAGCACCCGGTCCAGCCTCCCCTGGGATGCGAAACTATGTTTGGCCCGTCGTAGACGTACCGGCGGATGTAGTCCTCGTACGTTTTCCACGCAATAGTCACGTGATCAGAGCTCCGGAAGACCTCCAGTTCCCTGCGACGGCTGGTCTCCACAGCTCTTATTCTGTCGGAGGGGTCCAAGGTCCATTGCGCCAGCTTGAAATACAGCTCGTGCGCAGCGGGGGCGCGGCAGAAGAATATTTTCCTACAAGGCAGGTCGCGTAGCAGCACATCGCCAGCCTGGACGCCGATGACCGTGGTGAATCCGCCGGCTCTTATGGTGTCAGCTATCTGATTCTGAATCACGTCCCTGGCCGGTCCCTCTCGGAAAAGCATACGACGGAGACGGTGATAGCCGCGCCACCAGCGTGGAGGCGGCGAGTCGATCCTATCGTCAAAGAAGACGACGTCGTAGTTATGAGACTGCAGGAAGCGCAGGATGGCGTGGGTCGCGTTCTGCCCGCCCCCGAAGCCGGTTGGACCCACCACCGCGATTCTCAAATTACCTCACCTCTCCCACCAATGCTACCTTAGATCGATAACGGTGTGGTCTGGGCGAACCAGCTCCCAGAGACGGGTTTGATAGCCATCTGGCAGGCTCTTGGGAATAACGACGACCTCAGAAACGTCCATCAGGTTCTCCAGTGAAACATGGCGGAGGCTGCCGATGGGAGCAATCGACCCGTCGTTGGCGGAAGGGTCCTGGTGTGAAGCCGAGCCGGCCGCAATGTCGTGATCATACACGCTGACGTCCAGCCCCATGCAGGCAAGTTGATCGGCCAGCTTGACCACGGGACTGCCTCGCACATCGCTGATCCCTTGCTTGTTGCTGAGGCCGACGATGCCAATACGACTAGACCCGGTGGCCAGTATCCTATCGAGCGCCTGCTGGATCTGTAACTCGTTGCTTGGTAGGATCGCCTCCAGCACCGGTAGGGAGAGGTCGAGTTCATGCGCCGAGTGCAAGAGGGCGCTGAGGTCCTTCTCCAGGCAAGCACCGCCAAAGGCGAAGCCAGGCCTCAGGTAGGAAGGTGAGATATTGAGCTTCGTGTCCGCAGCGAATATTTCCATAACCCTGAGCGCATCTATCTGCTGATCTGCGCAGAAGCGCCCGATTTCGTTGGCGAAGACGACCTTTAGGGCGTGAAAAGCGTTGGAGGCGTACTTAACCATTTGGGCCGCAGCAGGCGACACACGGAAGACCGGTGCGGATTCGTTCGAGTAAAGGGAGGCGACTGCCTCACCGCTCCGCGAATCCAACTCGCCAATGACCGTGAACGGCGGCTGGCGAAAGTCTCTAACGGCCGAAGCCTCACGCAGGAACTCCGGATTCGTAGCGAAGCCGAAGTCGCAGCCAGCCCGCTTGCCCGAGGAGGTCTCGAGGATCGAGATCAGGCGGTCCACGGCGCGGGGAAGAACGGTGCTGCGGATGACCACGACCCGGTACCCGTCTAAATTGCCCAAAGCTGCCCCGATATCCTTGCATACGTGTGCCACCGCGTCGAGTCGCAAGCTGCCGTCGGAATTCGAGGGGGTGTTAACACAAGCAAGCAGCACGTCCGAGGACGAAACCGCATCGAGTGCGCTCGTCGTGGCGCGCAGATTGCCGTTGGCGACGCCCTCGGAAATCAGGGCGTCCAAATGGGGCTCTACGACGGGGCTGCGACCGTCGTTCATAGCCGCAACCTTCGAGTTGTCGATATCCATACCTGTCACCACATGTCCGACATTCGCCAGGCACGCCGCGCTGACAGAACCCACGTATCCCAGGCCAAACACAGATACTCTCACAACGCCACCTCCACGTGCTCAGGGCTGGCAAGATGCCTTTTGCCCGGGGATACAAGCTGCCGATAGATCATCTCCAGCTTGTCGAAGTTCTGGTCCCAATCTGCCCGTTCGCGGGCGATGCGCAGGTTTAGCTCGGCCATCTTGCGGCGCAGTTCGGGCTTGGAGAGAAGATCAGATATGGCCGTCGCCAATTCTTTGGAATTTCCACGAGACACGATGAGACCATTTATGCCCTCTTCAACCCACTCGAAGTAGGCCGGCGCATCGGAGACGACGACGGGCAGCTCGCACGCCATCGCTTCCAGCATGCTAGCAGAAGTGCCGTCCGAAAGCGCCGTCGTGACGTAAAGGTCGGCGGCGTTCAGGTACTCGGCCATCGCCGCCTCATCCACATGACCGGCGAAGTGGACGTGATGCGTCAAAGCTGATCGCTCCAGCCTCGTGCGGTAGTCCTGTTCGAGCGGGCCCGAGCCCACCAGGATAACCCGGACTTGCGGGCGTTCGCTTACAATTGCCGGCAAAGCGTCCAGGAAAACCTCGATGCCATATACAGGCATGAACTGCCGAGTCTGAATGAGAATCTCCTTGTCCTGCCACCCCAGCCTCTCACGGACCCGCGATGGCCCGTGCAAGGGCTTGAAAATACTCAGGTCGATTCCCCACGGGAAGGTGACCACCTTTTCCGGGCTACAACCCGCCAGGTCGACGATGCGAGTTTTGACCAGTTGGCAGTCGCAGGTGATCATGTCCGCCTGCTTCAAAGTGTACTCGGCCATCTGCCTATGCACGAGCCATTTCTCCGGTCGAATCAAGACGTCGGAGCCCCAGGGCATAGACAGGGTAGGATGGAAACCCGTCAGCGCCCCATAGTAGCCGTGCTGTTGAATGTAGCCGGTATGAAGGACGTCGGGGGCGATTCGCGCCAAAACCCGCTTCAGATGCCAGGCGACTAGACGGCATGTTGCGGGCCGGTGCTGAAATCGCTGCAGACCTGGGACGACAGCCAGATCATAGTGCAACACTTCAACGCCGTCTACTCGTACTGTATCGCCAGCAGAGTAGGAGATCAGATAGGGCTTGTGTCCGCGAGCCACCATCTTCTCCAAGAAACGGCGGTCGTAGACGTTGTTGCCCTCGGAAAGGTAGGCGATTTTCACGTTCGGGGTGGCTCAATCGGCAGCAATCCAAGCATCTTCAAGCCAATTCTCTATGGCGGTCGCCGCAGCCCGGTGGCCCCAGTCGCTCCAATGCGCATTGTCACTCCGCAGAAAAACCGGTGCGCGTTCATTGGCGGCCCTGAGGGCTGGCAGAAGGTCAAGTGTAGGAACGCCCACGGCGTGCATTACCTCCGCCACAAACGCCTGCGGTTCACGATGTCCATCTGAGAATTGCTCGAGCGTTGGTGCGACCGCCACGAGCAATTTCAGGCGGTGAGTGGCAGACCACTGGATGACGTCTGCCAGATAAAGCGCCTCGTTCTGCCGGGTGCGACTCGCGGGTGAGTAAGACTGCAAATACGAAGTGTAGTGATCATCCCAGGTTGTGGGCCTCTCGGCGGAGGCCCTTGGCGCAAGCGTCGCCTTCGCGAGCGGCTTCAGCAGAAACGGCCAGCGAAGGACGGAGTAGGCGGCCCACTGCAACCTCCCCGAGGCTCCTCGCGTTGCCTGCTGTTGGCGAGGGGGGGGCGCATAAGTGGTGCTGCTCTTCGCATCGTTAATAAAATAGAGCCAGAGCAGCGCATCAGCAGGCAGCAGACCTTGGTCGAGTGTGTACAACATATCGCGAAGATAAGGGGTGTCTCGCCCGGGCTGCGCTAGGTTTAGAAAAGCGAGATCACTGCTTGCCAGGTTCTGGTTGAGTAGGTGGGTGAAAACGTCTTCGTCATTTACGCCCAAGCCGAAGGCCACGCTGTCGCCGAGCACTATCACCCGTTTGCTCCGGCGGAGGACCTCTCTATCCAGTCCATTGCGGTAGCCGTAGCCGTCGAGGGTCACCCTGCCACCACGCCACTGCCCTCGGCCGTCGGGGTTGAATTCTTCACCATCAGGCGTCAAGACGACTGGTGGGCGCACGATAAACACGTATGCCCTGTAAGTCAACTCCGTGACAATAATTGCCAGGGCAAGGCCCAAGGCAATGAGCACAAGTTTTGGCACGGGCCGGGGGCTGGTCCTGGGCAGCGTCAAAACGGGCACCTCGTGTCCCGACTGAGCAGTCGGGATACCTGCGGCACGCGGAGTGATGTCACCGCGATACCGGGATAGGACTGGCGTGACGGGCCTGGTTTTCTCTAAGCCACTCGATGGTACGTCGCATGCCTTCTTCGAAGTCGACGGCAGGCTCCCAGTCGAGCTCGCGCCTGGCCTTCTCGGCCGAGACCTCCTTGCCGACGTAGTCCCCCGGCCTCGCCGGAGTGTACACGATCTGCACCTGGCCATCCATTAGTAGTTTTATCGTTTCGGCGACCTCACGCACGGTGACCTTACGCATACCTTCGAGGTTGTAGGTCTGGCTGATGGCCACGTCCTCCATCGCGAGAACGTGGGCCCGCGCCAGGTCCTCGACGTAGACGAAGTTGCGGAACTGGCTCCCATCGCCGGCGATGGTCAGCGGCTGCCCGGCGAGGGCTTTCTTCAGGAAGATGGGGATCACCAGCGTGTCGCGCATCCGAGGCCCGTACGGAATGCCGTAGCGCAGTATAGTGCTGGGCACCTGGTAAAGCAGCCAGTAATCGTGGCAGAGAAGCTCGGCGGCGATCTTGCTGGACGTGTACACGTGTCCTGCTCCCGGCATGAAGAACGGGCTGTCCTCGTGTACGTTGTTGTCGCGTGCTCCCGAGTAGACCCACACTGTGCTCGCGAGCACCACCCGCCTGGCTTTGTTCTGCCGGGCTGCTTCCAGTACGTTGGCCGTGCCCTGAATATTGAGGGCAACGCAGCGCAGGGGATGCTCGAAGGCCACGTTCACGTTGGACACCGCCGCCAGGTGAAAGATGAAGTCGCACTGGCTGGTGGCCTCCTGGAGCGCAGCAGCGTCCAAGATGTCCACGTCACGAAAAGCCACGTCTTGGCGATGGGGCTTCACCCCGCGGTCGATCACGATAACCTCGTGGCCGGCTGCCATCAGGTAATCTACCACGTGTGAACCGATGAAACCGGAACCGCCGGTCACGGCACATACCATCCGCATACTATCAACCTCCTCTTGATTCCGTCCTATTAGCCCAGCAAGCTATGACTGTACCGCCGCAATGCTACACCTGATTCTTGAGAACCGCTCGCAGAGATGAAACCACATATCTCGCCTCATCATCCGTCATTCGTTTTCTTGGCGGTTAGGCATTCAGGAATTTCAGCAAAGTCTAGCGCAAGGGGCGCCACTGGCCTTCGCTACCACTCACACGCTCGCCTGTCCGAAAGTCCACATCACGATAAAGACGGTGCCTGGGGTCAATCTGGTGCCAGGTACGTTTGAGGGGGTTCTGATCAGGTTCGTACTCGTATCCGTCAGTCGGGTCGTACCACACCTGCCGATCTATGACAGGAAATGCCTTGGTCGCTCGCCGACGCCAGTTCCTGCCAGCGGCAAATGGTGGTTGAGGCATTACCTACCTGTTTTCGAGAACTTCCAGGTTCTCGATTGCTTCGCAAATCACCTGCAGGACTTCAACGCTATCAGGCAGGTGGTGATAGCGTGCCGGCTCGTCTAGCTTAATTATGTAGTAGTAATCCCACTCGGATGGTTCGACGACCGTGCCTGTATCAGAAGTCAACTCCAGCAAGGGGCTTGGAGCCCGCAAGCGCACTCTCGTACCAGCCTTTAACTCTGTCAAGTTTTCGACTTTTCGCCTATCGCGTGATCGAGGCACGTCTCCCGGAGCACGTGCTATCGTCTTATGCGCTGAAGCACGGGCTTGATATCCCTTTCCCCGTCCCATAATGGTCGCCCCTTCACGTGGTTCGTTGCTTTTCAACCGTCACAAATCGAGCAGGGAATGGCTCCGCTGCGTCGATACCTAATTATACCATAGCACAGTAGCCGAAGCTCCAATTGTCTGCCTAACCCTGTACCAGGGCACTTCGTAGCGAGGATATCACATATCGCGCCTCATCGTCTGTCATCGTCACATACACCGGCAAGCATACCTGCCGCCGGCAGATGTCCTCCGCCAGGGGAAAACCTCCTTCCGCGTGCCCACCCTTGAATATCGGCTGCAGATGGCAGGGCAGCTCGTACACCTCCCCACTCAGGCTCACGCCGTGCTCCTCCCGCAAGACCTTCTTCAGCTTGTCCCGATCGATGCCCTTGTCCAGCAGCGCGATGTACTTGTAGTAGTTGTTGCGACAACCGGCGGGAGTTGGCAGGGGGCTGATGCCCGATATCCCGCGCAGGCCCTCGTCGTAGATGGCGGCGATACGCTGGCGGGCGGCGATGAACTCCTCCAGGCGGGCGAATTGCGACAGGCCGATGATGGCGTGTGGCTCGCTCATCCGCCAGTTGTAGCCCAGCTTGTCGTGGAGATTCTGGGTGAAGCTGATCTTGCCCTGGTCGCGGTAGAGCCGCGCCTCGTCGGCGATGCGCTCGTCGTCGGTGACGATCATGCCGCCCTCGCCGCTGGTCATCACCTTTGTGGGATAAAAGGAGAACGAGGCCGCCACGCCGAAGGTGCCGGCCCTCTGGCCGTTGTAGTCGCTGCCGTGAGCGTGGGCGGCGTCCTCGAATAGCCAAAGGCCGTTCTCCTGGCATATCTGTTGAATCTCCGCCATTCGCGGCGTGACGATGCCGCCGATGTGAACGACCATGACCCCCACGGTGTCAGGGCCGACGCTTCGCCGCAAGCTTTCCACGTCTAGCGAGAATGTCGCCGGGTCAGCGTCGACGAAGCGCACTTCGCCACCGGCGTGCAGCACCGACGCCGGTGTGGCGAAGAAGGTATTGGTGGGGACGAGAACCGTCTTGCCCTGCACTCCCAGGATGCGCAGAGGAATCTCGAGCGAACTGGTGCCGCTGTTGACGGCGACGGCGTGTTTGGTGCCGATGTACCGAGCGAAGTGTTCCTCGAACTCCCTGCCGTGCTTACCGAGCGTGAGCTGGCCGGTTGCAAGAGCTTCGTCGATCCTCTGTAGTACTTGCTCTCTGTCCTCGGCAGGGAAGTGGATCTTGGCTGGGGGTATCTTCATCCTTCACCTCCATCGAATTGGCAAACGAGAAGTTTGGTGCTTGGCATTTGCAGGTTAAGGCGTTGCTGGAGCCGGTTTGCCCAGCGCCGTCGGTAATCGGTCACGGTTGTCGTTCGCAGCGGTGCTGGGGATGACCTCTCTCGAGCGGAGCAGGTAAACAGCCGTTGAATAGATCAAGCCCAGAAATAGCCAGAATGTGACGTGTAAGGTATACACAAAGAACGTGCGATCAAAAAAGGCCTCGGTGCCGAAGGCGGCGAATCCGGCAATGGCGCCAGCGAGCAGCGGCCGCACGGAGGCTCGATCGCTTGTCACACGCAACGCCCTCACTCCCAGCCAGCAGATGCTAGCCACAAGTGACGCCAGAAACAGAAACACCGGCACACCTGCTTTGATCAGCAGGTCCAAATAGGAATTGTGGGGCTGCATGTACTCCCCGCCGTATGTGAATAATTCAAGGCCGACGTACGGTGTGCCGGCGGCGGCGAGGGTACTTGCGAAGACTTGATCGTTGCGAAACCCGGTGCCAAGTAGCAGCGGAAACCGGGGCAGCGCATTCAGAGTGTCCATCCACAGGACCCAGCGGTCGGATCTGAGAACCTGGTACGAAACGTCCGATAGACTTGAGACGTTCCTGGCCAATGAGACGCCCGTCATCTCGGCCGCCAGCACAGCCCCCAGCAGAAAAACAACCAGAGCGACGGCAACAGCCCTTCCCATTGCCATTCCAAATATGGCTAGAGAGACCAGGACGCCGAGCCACGTGCCACGGTCCGCGTAGGCGACGATGTTGACAAAGATAGACATGCTGCCAAGTATGAAGGCTAGCTTTAGCAGCCAGTGCCTCCACTGGAATATCTGGACGAGGGCGAGCGGAAGGAGTGCAGCCATAAAGGCTCCGCCAAAAGGAGGATCTCCAAAAACAGAGCGAATGCGTATTAGGCGCAGGCCGGCCTTGACCGTCTCCTGGGGGTCGGCTTGGACCTGGTAGCCGTAGCCCAGGGAGAAGGGAATCAGGCGTTGCCCGGTCAAGAGGAGCAGGTTGTCTGCCAGGGACAGGAACAGCCCCAGGGAGAGCAGCAAAACCACCAAAGCCCTGAACGCATTCTCGCTGTTGAGCGCTTTGCACATGATGAGCACGAGCAGACTGCCTCTGAGGCCGTATAGTATCCAGTAGTTGAACGCCCACGGTCCATCCTCGCGCGCCAGCAACGACAGCAGCATCACGGCCAGGTAGCCCGACATCAGGCAGAGGATACGTCCCTGGCCACGCTCCCGAGCACCCGGGACAGCCCGGGATGAAGGGTCGGCACGAACGAGAAAGCAAAGCACAAAGAGCGCGAGAAGGAAAAGGAAGCTGTGCTGTATCCTGATCTCGCCGAACCTCTCCGCTCCTCGCGCGAGGCCAATCTCCCAGAAGAACGAGATAACAACATACAGGATTACCCCTACCTCAAACTTGCCCTGTATCAGAATCAGATACACGGAGATGGCCGCAACGGCCATGCCAACGAGCCAGTAGTTCTTGCCGCTCACGATCAGGCTGCTGATGACGTAGGCCAGGGCAGGCAGAAGCACGGCGACGGCTAGCGGTAGGATGGGGATGCCCCTGGTGAACTCTATTGATCTGATTCCGACAAGCGTGTCTCTCATACCCTGACCTGTGTCCCCCGGCTCCGATGAATCTTTCTGCCGACCAAGCGGATGATGCGTCGTCGCAATCGGCGCAAGGAGCTCAATGGCTCCAGGAGAAGTAGTAGCTCGACGAGCATGTATTTGGCATGGGGATGGTGCCAGAGAGCGCGGTCTTCCACGAGCGCCCGAAACAGATGTTGGCGCGCAAGGTGGAAGTGGCCCAACTTGAAGTTCGCCCTCGCTGCCTCCCACCGATGGTAGGCTAAGGCACGGCGTCGCAGGAGCCCGAGGCTCGCTTGGCGTCCGAAGGATTGACAGGCTCTCTGAACCACCATAATGCTGCTTTCCGCCACGCCATACCTTTCCCATTTCTCAAGCCAGTCGTCACGCAGGATGCGGTAGCCGGCCAGGGGCTCGGGCACGAAGGCGATGGGATAACGGGCGCTGATTCTGAGCCACATATCCCAGTCCTCGACGTGGACAAGGGACTCGTCGAAGGGGCCAAGCTCGCGGACGCACTGGGCGCGTATCACCGGCGTTGGGGAGGCGATGAAGTTGCCGAAAAGGAGCGACTCGAACGCCCGGTTCCCGGCCTCGGGGGACCCGGCCAGATTGCGCGTGCCGAACGTCAGCCGCTGGCTCGATCCGTCGATGAAATAGGCCCACGAGTGGACTAGCCCGATCTCAGGAGCGCGGTCGAATACCTCGATCTGGCGTTCCAGTTTCTGTGGCAGCCAGATGTCGTCGGCGTCGAGGAAGGCCAGGTACTGGCCGCTCGCGCGGCGAATCCCGGCGTTGCGCGCGGCCGAGCGCTCCTGGTTGGTTTGGTAGATATAGGTCAGCCGTGGGCCGTAGCTCTTCACTACCTCAGCCGTTCGGTCTGTCGAGCCGTCGTCTACCACGATGAGCTCGAAGTCGCGAAAAGACTGTGCCAAAACGCTGTCGACTGCCTCGGCGATGAAGCGTTCGCAGTTGTAGACGGGGATGATCACGCTGACGTTAGCGGTCACGGGCGACCGCCCGCTCTAGGGAGTTTTTGGTGCGATTTGGTGGCGGTGCCCCGCCCCACCCCCCCGGGCGGACAGAGACGTCTCCCGATAGCATCGGGATCCCGGCTCGGGACGCCCCCACGCGATTGCACCTTGCACTAGAAACCAGGGAGCCGTCGATCATTCTACCAGGAAATCCTTGCCGAGCAAGATACCGTCGCAGATCGCATCGAGGCCTGCGCTGCGGCCGGGCAGAAGGTCTGCCAAGTTGTCAAAGCGAAGGTGCACCTTGCCGCGCTCGGGCTCGTCCAAGAGATCGAAAGGCATTTGAGCCCGAAAGAAGAAGAAGTAGGCGTAGCGGCGGGCCATCTCCAGCGCTGGCGCGCTGAGCGGCTCGTCGAGGGCCATCCGGCGGTCCAGCAGGTCTTGGAAGTGCAGAGGCGATTCGGCGTCGTCGGTGAAACCTTTGCCTCGATAGTGAGTGATGCCAGCCACGATCGACCGCTTGCCCATCAGCGCCATCTCCAGCCCCGCCGTGGTTGTGTATACGAGTCCAACCCGGCTCATTCGCATCAATGTGTACGAGCTCAATTGGCTCTCTGGCCCCACGAGCTTGACGTTTGCTGGCAGCGATGGAAACGCTTCGAGGATTCGATCCGCGACCGGCTCCTCTGTCTCGCGCCCGACGTCGCGGACTTCCGAGGGGTGGATGCGAATCACCAACTGCCATTCGGGATGGGCGGCGAACTGCCGGATGGTGAATTCCAGCCAGTGGAAGATGGATGCAAAGGTCAGGTCGCGGTCCTGGACGGCGGTGTCAAACAGGACGTTGGTGAACAAAGTGGCGATGGGGCGATCATCCAGACCCAATTGCGCCCGGATCATGCGCTCGTCGTGCTCGACACTGGGCCAGAAGTCGACGCCCGCGATGCCGCGTGTGCCCCTGAACCGCTCCGCAAGATAGCCGTCGAGGACCGCCTCCTCGCGCGGCGTGAGCGGGTGGTCGGCGTGCCCGGGCCATATGCCATCGACGTTGTACTGGCAAGCCGGCAGGTCGTGGGCGAAAAAGAGCGTGTCAGGCCTGAAGCCCCGTTCGTAAGTGACGACCCGGATTCCCCTCTGTGCGGCCAAGACACGCAGCACACGCTCCGACGCAAAATAGCCATTCAGGCAGAGTATGGCGTCGTAGGAGAAGCGGTCCAGGAACCTGGGCAGCGCGGAGCACAACACGATGGCGCCGCGCAGGAAAGCGCGGTAGGTATCTAGCGTTCTCAGGTCGGCAAGCAGGGTCTGCCGACGCATGGCCCAGCGCACAGTGGGCAGGACGATCTTCCCCAGTTCCAAGCCGTGGTAAGAATACTCGATCAGGCCATCCAAGTCGAGTGCTCCCACACGGTCGGAGCCGTTGGTTGCGGGGAGTGCCCATTGAGCAAGAGTGTGCAACGGGAAACCGAAGGGCATGACTAGGTCCTGCACATACGGATAGCAGGACTTACAACGGATGCGCCGATGTCCCTCGGCCGTGCAGGTGGGCAACGCCGCGGCACAGGTCAGGAAGTCGCAAGCGGCGCCACGCACTTTCAACGCCAGAGCCGTCGCCGTCTCCCACGCGATGTGGGTCGCCCAGCACCCGTGGGGGCTGAAGAACAGCACGTGCGGGCCGGTAGACCTTGCCGAAAGGAGTGGCCGACTCTCCGGATGCGTGGCGACACGCCAGACCTGCTGGATTTCGGGACGGTCGTACACCGATGGACCAGGGCCCAAGCCCAATCGCGCCGCTGCCGTTCGCACCTGCCGGTGGGTACGCCGCAAAGCGAAGTGAGCGGCTGGGTGCCGGTGCAACTGGGACAGGGTCCAATGCTTGGCGACGCGAACAGGTCTTACCACGCCGTTCGTCCCCCGTCCACAATCAGATTCGATCCGGTCATAAACGATGAGGCGTCGGAAACCAGGAAAATGATGGCTCCCTTGTATTCGTCTTTGTGGGCCATACGGCCGAGTGGAACGACGCTGGAAAAACGCTGTACGAAGGCCGGATCGTGGTCGTCGTAGACGCCGGCGGGCGAGAGAGCGTTGACGCGGATGCCCTTGTCAGCCCAGTAGGTGGCCAGATAGCGGGTGAATGCCAATAAGGCCGCTTTGCTCATCGAATAGGCGATCGGGGTGTTGAAGGGCTTCCCGTCATAGCCGGCGGTCATGCCCTGGTATATGCGGTGGTCCGGGCTGATCATTGCCACATCGGAAGAAATGTTGACGATCACGCCGCGCCGCTGGCCGACCATGACGCGGCCGACGGCCTGCGTAACCAGGAAGGCACCGGTTAGGTTGACCTGGAGCGCCAGGTCGAAGAGGTTGCGCGGATACTCCTCGAACGGCGCGAAGTAGTCGTCGAAGGCCGCGCCGCCACCTTTGACGGTGAGAGCCGCGTTATTTATGAGTATGTCGATGCGGCCGAAGCGGGCGACGACGTCGTCGACCATTGCCTGGACCTGATCGCCGGCGGTGATGTCGGCCTGCGCTCCCAGTGCCTCGCCGCCGAACATCTGGCGGATGTGCTGCTCCGCGTCGCGGCAGCGGTCGGCGTGTAGGTCCACGAGCACGGGAATCCCGCCCATTTCGGCGATGGCCTCGCCGTACTTAAGACCGAGCATCCCGGCGCCGCCGGTGATGATGGCGACACGGTCGATCAGGTCGAACAGGTTGTGGACGTAGCTATCGTTGGTCATCTAGGTAATAGTCCAGCCGCCGTCGACGACGATGGACTGCCCTGTCACGAAGCTCGAGGCCTCGGAGGCCAGAAAGATCAGGGCGCCCTCAAGCTCCCAGGCCCGGCCGGTGCGCTTCAGCGCGGTCTTGGCCTTGAGTCGTTCGATAAACGGGTCATCTTGCTTTACCGAGTTGTAGGTGTCCCCGCCGATGTTCGAGAACGGGCCCGGCAGGATCGCATTAGCACGGACCTGCGAGGGCCCAAAGAAGGACGCGGTGTAACGCGTGAGCGATAGCAGTCCCGCTTTGGCCGCAGGGTAGCCAGGTGGGTTGAAGTAGGTGGTGTCCTCGTAAAGCGCCGGGTCGGGGGCGACGACGGCGTACATCGTGCTTATGTTGACGATGCTGCCGGTGCGGCGCAGCTTCATCTGGCCTCCAATGATCTGGGTGGAAAGGGCGGCCCACCAGACCCCCGAGATGAAGCAGCTCAGCCACTGGTCGTAAGTGGACACGTCGAAACGGCCCACGGGGCTGTTGAAGCCGGTGCGCTCGCTGAAATCGAAGGCGTTGTTGACGAGCACGTCGATGGGCTTCTCGTCCCGTTCGATCTGGCGCAATAGCGCTTCGTACTGCTCGAGATCATACATATCGACCTGATGCGCCCGGACGGCATCCGAGCCGAATTCGGTTGCGAGTTGCTCGCGTTGCTCGAAGATTCGACCCGAGCGACCCAGGAGGATTACGTCGGCGCCGTAGCGAAGAAGGGCGCGGGCCATATGCTGTCCCAAGAAGCCGGCGGAGCCGGTCAATAGCGCCGTCTTCCCGGCCAGGCTGAACAATGTTTCAGAGATCGGAACGGACATCGAATAGCACCTCTCCTAATGAGGATGGCGTGGAACAGAATCCCTGGTCAGAGGCTCGCCGCGCTCCAGACGCTCGAGGGCAGCTTCCACGGCTGGGATGGTATCCAGATAGTCTATCTCGAAAAACGGCTCGGTGGTGACGAAGGGCAGAACCTTCTCGCCGCAGGTCGAGTTTTTTTCCAAGATTGTAAGCGGTCGGATCACGTCGACATAGCCGTTCTGCCAAAGCACCTCTGGCAGCATCTGGCGCGGCATAGAGTGAGCTTGTGGCTGGCCCTCGACGCGCACCAACGGCTCCATGTAGCCCTTTGGCCCGATGCGCCACATCTTGTAAGGAGTCTGGTCTGGCCAGCAGGATGAACGGAGCGAGTCAGCCTCCGGGTCCCGCAGCATAAGCTCGATGGCCTTGTCGATAAGCTCCACACGGCGAATCGGGCCCGTGGGCCGCAGGTGAACAAGCAGCTCGGGTGAGTAAGCCTCGTTTTCCTCGAGCCAGATGAGGGCGTGGCGAAGCACGTCGACGTCTGGGGACAGGTCCTGGGCGTACTCTGCCGGACGCACGAACGGTACCTCGGCACCCCATTCACGCGCGACATCAGCGATCTCGGCGTCGTCGGTCGACACGACGACCCGGGTTATTAGCCTGGAGCATTTGGCCTGTCGTATCGTGTGAGCAATCAGCGGCCGGCCGGCCACGGGAATAACGTTCTTCCGTGGGATTCCTTTCGATCCACCCCTGGCGGGGATAAGAGCCAGTATCTCGGGTCGGGTGGTAGTCATAGCAAGGCAACCTCCCCGGTTTCGATGGAGCGGTGCGCCGCCACCGCCAAGCGCAGACTTTTCAGTCCCTCGCGCAGGCCGACCATCGGCGTGGCCTCGCCCCGCAGGCAGGCGATGAAGCACTGTAGCTCGTCGAGGTACATCTGGTTGCGCTGAAAGCCCTCGAAACGATGAACCGTGACCTGGCCGGAGCTGGCGTCGGCCACCCGCACCTCGTTCGTCACCAGATCGGCGGTGATGATGCCGCCTTCGCCTGCGACCTGGTAGGTCCGGACCTGTGGCCGGCGCAGGTAGTCCTGCTGGAGGTGCACCGGAAGGGGGCGATCGGCATAGCGACACTCCATCAGCAGGCTGACCACATCCTCGACGTCGATCTCGAGGGTGCTCCAGTGCCCTCCAAGGGCGAAAAGGCGGTCAGGCAGGCCGTATAGCCAGTAGACGGTATCGAGCTCGTGAATCTGCGACAGAATGACCCCGCCGCCGAGGTCACGGCGAGCGCCGAACAAACGGCGATAGTCCTCGTAGCGATGCCAGTTGGGCATGTACTCGCCCTGTTCGTGTCGCACCGACAGCAATGGCCCGACCGCTTCCTCTTCGATCAGACTCTTCAGCAGGCGCAAACAGGGATGGTAGCGCATCTGATAGCCGACGGCGGCGACCAGCCCTTTTCGCTCGACCAGGCCGATGAGCTCCTCCACATCGTCCAGGTTGTGAGAGATGGGCTTTTCGACGAATAAGTGGCAGCCGGCCTGCGCGGCAGCCAGGGCTGTCGATAGGTGCAGGCTGCTCGGATTGGTGACGAAGACCACGTCGGGGGCTACGGCCAGCGCCGCGTCGAGGTCGCCAAAAACCTTGATCTGGTCTGTTCGCTCGAGATCGGCGTCGGGCAGGATGGTCATCTGGTCGGTAAGCACGTGGCTGAGCCGGCGCGTCCGCCAGGCCAGGATCTCCACTTCGTCGCCGAGGAGCCTTTTGAGGTTGCGCAGGTGCCTCTGGCCGATGCTGCCGAGACCAACCATCAAAACTTTCATATTGCCGCACCTCTCGTCGGGGATTGATCTGGAACGGGGGCGTAGCGATTCTTGACGAACTCCAGATGTGCGGCGGCAAGGCCCAGGTAGTCGTCGCCAAAGGCTGTCTGCAGAATGAGTGGGCCGTGATACCCGACACGGGCGAGGGCCGCGAAGCAAGCGGTGAAATCGGCGTTGCCCTGGCCAAGCAGCACGCTTGAGCCGCCCAGGGGTCGATCCTTGACGTGGGCGCCGCAGATCCCACCGCCCAGGGTAAGCACGTCCTGCGCCAGGTCACGGCCCAGGGCGGCGGCATTGCCGATGTCGTAGTAGGCGCCAATCTGCGGGTCGCCGAATCGCGCGACCAGTGCCGCGTAGCGATCTGCAGGAAGCTCGGTCTCAAGCCCAAGGCGGACGCCGTGTGCGTGAGCCAGCGGCAGGCATGCATTCAAAGCATCGACAAGAATGTCGGCTTCCTCCTCGGTGCGGATCTCGGATACCTCCAGGATGGGCACCAGGATCACCTCGGCGCCCACTTCCGCGGCCTGCTGAATCAATCGCCTGAGCACCGCTATGCTGCTCGCCCGTTCCTCCAGAGACACTCTGAAGAAGGGGTGGGCCATGAAGTAGTCGGCGCAGACGGAGCGTATGGCGACCTTGCTGACCTGGGCGAAGTGGCGGATGTGGCGGGTGCCCTCGTCGGTCCAAAGGGGATTCTCCTCAAAGCCCTCGGCCTCGAACAGCCATTCGATGCAGTCGAATCCCAGGCTGCGCGCCCGCTCGAACTCCTGCGGCCAGGACGACCAGGGAAAGGCCTGCAGCCGTTCGCGAGCTGGCGGCGACAAGCGGCCCTGCACGATGCCGATCACGGGCGTATGAGAGGGTCGAGGGTCAAGGGTCAAGGGTCGAGGGGATCCGGGAAAATGGAGCTCGCGGTCCCGCTCGTGATTCGGCCTCGCAAGCTTGGCGTCAGAAGGGACGAGGGCCGCTTGCAGCGCGATGTCCACAGCCTCGGCTACCGCGCCGTCTCCACCGCAGTGCTCCAGGACGGACTGGGCTGCTTCGCGGGCAGCGGGCGAGGCGTCGGCGGGGGCCAGGCCAAGCCCGACCAGCGCCAGAGCCGCGGCATCCCGCCGAGAGTCCCCGACGTAGCACACCTGATCCAATGTCGCCCCGATGTCAGCGCAGAGAGAGCGCAGGGCCTCGACCTTGTCCTTGGCCCCTCGGTAGACATAGCTTATGTCGAGCCGATGCGCGATCATGTCCACCCAAGGCGTAGCTTCGCCGGTTACGAGAGCCATCTGCAAGCCCTGGCGATGGGCATGGAAGACGGCGTCGATGTCCCGAAAGGAGACCGTCTTAAGCTCGCGGCCGGTCTCGTCCAGGGTTACCCTGCCGTCGGTGAGCACGCCGTCGACGTCCAGCGCCAGAACCCTAATCACAGCCCGTTCCTGCGGAGCTTGTACATAATGGGAATCTCTCGCTCGTACACTCGCTTGATGCCATCGCCCATCGCTATTTCAACGGCCCTAATGTCCTTGACCAGGCGGGCCACGCCTGGGTACTCGACGGACGCCGCCTGGTCGCTGCCCCACATCGCTCGATCCAGGGTGATGTGGCGCTCGACCATACATGCCCCCAAGACCATAGCCGCCAGAGTGGTGTAGAGCCCAACCTCGTGACCAGAGTAGCCGATGGGTATCTCGTAGCGTTGGATTAAAGAGGGAATGACGTTCAGGTTCAATTCCTCGAGCTTCGAGGGATAGGTGGAGGTAGAGTGCAGCAGGATAAGGTCGTCCCGACCCAGCAGATCGACGGCGCTGTCTATCTGCTCCTGGGAACTCATGCCGGTCGACAGGATGATTGGCTTGTTCTTGGCGCGATGATGTCGCAGCAGTCCGTGGTCGGTCAAGCAGGCCGAAGCGATTTTGTAGCACGGCGGATCGAACTGATCGACGAAATCCACCGAGGCTTCGTCCCAACAAGAAGCAAACCAGAGGATGCCCGATTTGTGACAGTAGCGATCCAGCTCGGCGTACTGATCGTAGCCGAACTCCAGGCCACGCTTGAGATCGCCGTTGGTGATGCCGAAAGGACTTTCGCGCGGGCGGACCAGCTCTTCAGGGCTGTACACAACTTCGACCGTGCGCTTCTGGAACTTGACGGCGTCGCAGCCGGCAGCTATCGCCGCGTCGACCAGCTTCCTGGCGATGCCCAGATCGCCGTTGTGGTTGATGCCTATCTCCGCGACCACAAAGGTCGGCTGTCCAGCGCCAACCAGGCGGTCGCCTATTCGAACGGGTTGCATGACAGACTACCTCTCCTCACTCATCGTGGCCTCTTGACCGGTGCAAGGCGATAGTAGACTCGTCGTGCAGGGCCGCGAAGGGGTTTCGGCAGTACGGCTCTGGCGACTTGTCTTACTTTACGCGCGAGGTACGCCCCAGGGTCTCTTGAGGCCTGCTCCCACTGCGCGATCGTCCAGTAGGGCGCTTTCCAGGCCAAATACCTGGCCAGCAACAGGGGATGGGTCATCAAGTACGCCTGGTAGTTTTTGAACATCGCTGCCTCACCCTCCCGCTTGAGGCGGATGACTTCGTCGCGGGTTAAGTCGGTGAGGTTCGTAAAGAAACCTTCGTGGCCATATCCATCCTTGATTTGCAGCAGGTAATGTTCCTCGTCTTTGATCAGACCATCTCTTATGGCGTCATCGTAAAGGGACGAGCCTGGTAGGAGCACCAGCAGCGCGAACCTTCGGGCGGGATGCCCCACCTTTTTGAAGAGTTGCACTGTCTCCGCCACCGTCTCCCGCGTTTCTCCAGGAAAGCCCAGCACTAGCTGCACCTTTACGTGTAGCCCGACTCTCAGGGCAGCCTTCAAGGCGGCTTCTGATTGCTCGGCCGTGATGCCCTTGTTCATCGCCTTCAGGATCCTGTTGCTACCTGACTCGATGCCAAATCCGATCCCGACGCATCCGGCCTGCTTCATCGCGTACAAGGCTTCATAATCCACGGTATTCACGCGCCCCTGGCCATCCCACTTGATTCGCAGCGGCTTCATCTTCTCGGCCAGCTCGAGTGCCCTCTTCTTGTTCAGGATGAGCAGCTCGTCGCCAAAGGCGATCCGCCGGACGCCGTAGGTGTCGATAAGATACTTCACCTCCTCGACGACTCGGTCGACAGACCGCAACTTAGCTCTGGAGAAGCTGCGCGAGCAGAAGGTGCAGCGATAGGGACAACCCCGCCCGGCGACCACCGTCATCGTTTTGGGAAGCGACCGGTTCAAGAAGACCAGTGTCGAAGGATCGTCCACGTAGAGCTTGCCCTGGGTGTAGACGTCCATAGGAAACAGGTGGTATGCGGGGAGTGGCAGAGAGTCGAGGTCTTCAATAGCCGGGCGCTGCTGAGTTGTCGTTATCTGTCCGTCCGCTTTGAAGGCGAGCCCCTGAACCATCTCGGGATGATCCAGGTTCTCCATCAGATCGACGGCAGTTATCTCTCCCTCTCCAAGCACACAGATGTCGACCGCCGTGTGAGCTAGCACGACGTGATAGCTGTAAGTAGAGAGAAGGCCGCCGAGCACGATCTTGGCGTCGCTTCTCTTCTTCAACTCGGCCGCCAGCCACTTGACGTAAGCGTATTGAGGGGAAATGGCGGTGATGCCGATCACGTCGCAGTGCAGGTCCTGGAGCTTCGCCAGCACCTCTCTTCGTGTCCACTGGTGGGCGTAGATGTCGAAGACCTCGACCTCGTAGCCAGCGTTCGATAGGGCAGTGGCGACGTGAGCGAGCCCGTAGGGGAAGACCATCTGATCCCTGGCCGGTTTCGCGTCTTCCTGCGGGAAGCCAAACGAGGGCTGAATCAGGACGATTTTCTTAATCCTTGAAGGCCGGTTTTCAGCCACCTATGTTACCATCCTTCCATCTCCCGCTATGCACGCAAGCTTGCAGTGCCACTCGACACTTCGCACACGCCCAGCGACGATCAAAAGAGACTCAAACACTGCCTAGCACGCGCCGGCGCAATCGTTTGAGTGGGGTCACCTGCGACACCAGGGATTTCATCTGGCGCAGGAGAAGGACCCAGGCCAAGGGCAAGAAGTGGTCCCAGTGCTTCGGGTTTCCAAACAGAAGACGAACCTTTTCGGTAGGAACGTGCCATTCTATGAGGCCTGCCAGCACGTTGGAGCGCTCGAACAAAGGTAGGACGTCACGATAGGCAGGTGATTTGAGCAACGACATCATTTGGTAGAGCACTTCCCGCTGCTGTGACGGTTGCTTGCGTGCTGACGTCCCATAGGTATTTTGCAGCATTCGCCAGGACGATAGTGGCTCGGGCACGTAACACGCGCCGTGTCTAAACGCGACGACGCGGCAGGAAAACCAGTCGGAGTGCCATCTCAACCCTTGATGGATCCACGGAAGCTCCGAGCCGCCAGCTTCGACGACGAGCGATCGTTTCATAATGACCGTATGACCAGCGATCATGAACAGCCTCCGCCTCAGTCGTTCCACGAGTTCTCCGGGCGGGAAATAGCAGGGTTCGCTGCTCAGGTACAGTCGAGTTGCATCGACCGCACCAGTGCTATCGTCTAGCCAGGCCGGGTCTGAGAAGCAAAGCCCCGCCTCGGGGTGTTGCGCTAACATTGCCATCGACTTCTCGAAGAAGCCAGGAAGGACTTTGTCGTCGGACGCCGCGTTGAATATGTAGTCGCCCAAAGCACTCTTCAAAGCCCGCTTTCTGGCGCCAGGCGGACCCATGTTCTCTTTGTTCCGTAGCAAGCGAACTACGGGGTCTCGCCGGGCGAAGTCCTCGATGATGGCGGCGCTATTGTCGGTCGATGCGTCGTCGACCACGATGACCTCCAGAGGCCTGAAAGACTGGCTGAGAATGGCTTCCAGGGCTTCGCCAACGTACTTGGCGTGGTTGTAACAGTTCATAGTGACGCTAAGCGTGGGTAGATGCACGTCTTTCACTTCGCCTTACCATCCATACTGATGAGCGCGCGCCCGACGTTGCCGTCTTCCAGGTCTTCCAAGGCGCTATTGATAGCTTCCAAATGGTATTGATGTGTGATCAGCGAATCAAGCTTGAGTCTTCCCGCGAGATACAGGTCGACGTAGAGCGGGATATCGCGGTCTGGGTTGGTTTCTCCACCCCAGGTGCCGACGATCCTTTTGCCTTTGATCAGGTCGAAAGGGTCGATCTCGATAACCTGTCCGGATGGCAGGTTGCCGGCCAACACGCACAGTCCGCCGCCATCTCGCACGGCCCTAAACGCCGTTTCCATCGTCTCGCGGCGGCCAGCGGCCTCGATGGCGTAGTCGACACCAAATCCGCCGGTGATCTCGCGAAGCTTCGCCAAGGTCTCATCCCGGCGCGTGTTGACCAGGTGCGTGGCGCCGACCCTTCGAGCCTGCTCCAGCTTGTGATCGAACACGTCCACGGCGATAATCGTTGTGGCGCCGGCGAAGTCGGCCGCAAGAACGGCGCTGAGCCCGATGCCACCGACCCCAAACACCGCGACCGAACTGTTGGGCTGAACCTTCGCGGTGTTCAGCACAATGCCTGCGCCGGTCGGAATAGCGCACCCAAGCAGAGCGGCCTCCCGTAGCGGCATTGCGTCAGGGATGGGGGTGACACGGTTTTCGCACGTGACCGTGTGGCTCATAAAGGTACTTAGCGCACCCGAATTGACCGTTACGCGCGAGCTCTGATAGGTGGTGGACGGCACATCGGCGCCGGAGCCCTTGATCCAGGACAGAACGACCCTGTCGCCGGGGCTAACCTTCGTGACGCCCGGGCCGATTTGCACGACCGTGCCCGATCCCTCGTGCCCGAGAGTATGAGGGAGGAAACGGTCCGGGCCACGCTTCCCGTTCACCTCCAGTAGCTGGCTGTGGCAGAGGCCGCTGAACGCCACCTCGACCAAGAGTTGCCCCGGGCAAAGCTCAGGGATGGCTAGCTCCTCGATGGAAAGAGGCTGGCCTGGCTGGTAGAGAACGGCGGCCTTAGTTTTCACTCGGCAATGAACCAATAGTAGTCGCCCGTGTAGCCGACCTCGGTGAAGAGGCTCTTCCAATCGTCCACGTGCATATAGGTCAGCGCGGTCAGGTTCCACTTCATTAGCCGTTCGCGCTCTTCCTCCGTTCGCCACGCATCCACCGTGATGAAGGCGTGCGCGCGAGAGACGCGCTGAATCTCGTGGAGCGCCCGCTTGCACTGCTCCAGTGGCAGGTTGTGGATGGTGTTGATGGAGATAACGAGGTCGAAGGAGTCGTCCTCGAAAGGAAGCTCAACCGCGTTGCCGACGCGCAAACAAGGTCGGACGGTATCCAGCGCGCGCTCGATGGCATACTCGGAAATGTCGATGCCGGCGATAGTGGCATCTGGCATCAACCCTTTGAAGTCGTGAAGCATAAAGCCTTTGCCGCAGCCTACATCGAGTATACGAGCGTCGTCGGCAAGCGCGTAGTGGTCGCGGAAGCGCTTCACGGTTGCCTGCCAGAAGCGCGGATGGTATTGGTACCCGCCGTAGCCGTACAGGCGGTCGCCGTCGAAGTACTCCTTGCCGAACTGGCGCGCGATGGCGCGATGCTCTTCGGTGACCAGCCTGCCACGCTCGTCGATGGGGCGCTTGGAACGAGGGTAGAGGTCCAAGAGGTTTATTTCTGGCACGGTGTCATCGCTCCTGACGCAAGAGTTGCTTCTTCAAGGAAGAAATCGAGTATCTCATTGGCTGCCTTCGGCCGGAAAGCGAGGAGCCGGCGGGCTTTTTCTGAGGACACGCGAAATCCTTTGGTGGCGGTGGACTCTTCCATGATTGGCGATGTTGATCCGACGTGGCGGGTGATGGCTGTGACTATTTCTCTGACGGACATATGGTTGTCGCAGCCGACCGTGAACGCGCAATGGCCGGGAAAGTCACTGTTGAGGCTGGACAACACTAGATCGCAGACGTCTGAGACGTGAACCATATTGTAAGGAGAGTCGCCGTTGTAGATCCTGATCGCTTCTCCTCGCTTGGACGCCTCATAGGCTCCGTAAAGCCATCCCGTGCTCATGCCGATGCCCATAACCAGTGGCAGGCGGATGGCGATGGAGCGTAGGACGTCCTGCTTGTCTTTCAGTAGTAACTCGCCGATGTATTTGGTTATCCCGTAGGGCGTGGGATCTGTCATAGGCGTGCTTTCGTCGACAACCATCGACTCGACCCGACCGTACACCGAGAGTGCGGATAGGTATACGAACACTTTCACCTGTTTCCGAACCGCAAACTCAACCAGGTTCTGGGTGGCGATGATGTTATTGCGGACGAAATCGGTAACCTCGACTCCTGGCACCGGCGTACGGCCAGCCGCATGGACGATCACGTCGATTGGCTCGGCCACGTGCAGACCCTGGGCCAGATCGGCATAGCAAGATCGGAGATTTGGCAGGTGGGCCAGTACCGAAGGTCGTGCGCCAGGTTCGCCGCGGACGACCGCAAGCACTTCGTTTTTGCCGTCTGCTTGGGAGATCGCGCTGCAAAGGTAGCTACCGAGAAAGCCGTTCGCGCCGGTGACAAGAACTCTCATTATCCCGCGTTCCTCGCACTAACTGAGAGCCTGTCAGACTTCAACGAACCGTCCTCTTCCTGCCAATTGTAGTCTTTGCGGGGTACTCGCCAGTTTTGCCCGTATTTGAATGTCAGGTATTCCTCCACATGGGCTGGGATCATATAATGGTCTCCCAAGACTTCGATTTCCTGGAGATTCCGATAATATTTACACGGCGTTCTAACAGTAAACAAGATAGCGCACAGCTCAAGCCTTAACTGATAAACAGTATTGCGCAGGGAGACAAGTAACGTGTTAGGTAGAAGCCGGCCTAGCACCTCGGCAACTCCAAGGCCCAGTCGAGACATTCCGGCGCCGGGGCTCGGCACGACGATGGTGCCAGTGTCATTAGGAATCTGGACCAGATGCTCAGCTATGGCCTTGTACGACAGCGTGGGTCCGTTTCTGAGCTCGTACAGCAACGTGATGAAATTCAGAGCTTTGAACAAACACCATTGGAGTGTGTTCCTCTTGAAGCTGTAGAAATAAGCGATGGCGGTGCTGTCCTTAACGTCATAGAGGTGGATATCGACCTGGCGGCATCCAACTGTCGGTTCCTTTCTTTCCAACCTTATGGTCTGTGACTTCCTGAGAAAGAACACGAGATATCCTGCCCTCCTCATGTCTTCCCACACTCTGTGGCGCGGATGACATTCTGATTTCCAGGCGCTGAGGTCGATGTCCCAGTCCCACGGAATCCAGCCCCCGTCTCTTATGGCGCCCAACACCGTTCCCTGGTCAAGCCAGAACGTGACGTTATACCGGTCCAGGATGGTTTTGATCTCTCTCAGCATAGAGGTCGAGTCGTTATCGATTGAGCTCTTGTCGACTTCGATTGTATGCTCTTTCTTTGTCACTCTACGACAGCCGCTCCCCAGAGTTTGCCAATTGAATTGAATCTACGAACTGCTCCAGCGCAATCCACTCCACTTGCTCGTTCGGACCAAGGTCGAGGAGGACCCCGACGCTCTCTCTTGCCTCGAATCTTTCCCGCAAAGCGGTACGCATTCTCGTGTCCAGTGCTACGTATGCCTGTGCTACCGGCTGTTCGGCGAGGACAAGGTCGACAAAGATCCGGTTCGTATCTTTCGTGTAATACGATTTGTTCTTGCGAACGAAAGCCTTCTTGTTGGAGTTGCCGAGCATCGCCGAGAAGGTGTAGTAATCAAGGTAACGGACGTGCTTGCCCGTGCCAATGGTAGTCGCCTGGTCGCCATTCATCGAAAACGAATAATCGAAGATGCAGATGCGCGCCCGGTCAACTAGCGAAAAGAGCTGCTGTGGCGCACGGATGGCATAAAGCAAGCTCACCCCCTTGGCGAAAAACACGCCTAGCTCGGGTGGCAAATCGTCGAAATGCGTCATAGTGTGTATGTCGTGTCCAGGATGTAATAGCCCTGCCAGTCTGTTGAACATGTCAGATATGTCCACCCCAAGCCATCGCACCTCGTCGAGACAATGGCGGGGACAGTCCACTCTGTAGTGCGATAGAAGCCGTTCACAGAAGAGCAAGCCCTCAATGCAGCCGAAGAGCGTTGAGCCCAACTCGGCAAAGAAAACGGGCCGCTCCCCATCAGCCGGGGGTGAAGCGGCACACCACAAAGCTATCAGCTTGCCGAGGTTCACCGATGCATCATTGCGGTGGTGAATCTCCTGCGAGTAGATACTGCATAGCTCTGTTTCACCAAGCCGACCTAGTCCCTCCGCCAGCTTGATATAGCCAAGCATATCATTCAGGTATCTGGCGCACATCAACCAATCATACGCTTTGTCCCCAAGTCGGAAATCCCAGACTTCCTTCTTGCATCCCGCCAGATCTATGGAGCCAAACTCCAGATAGGAAAAGGCTTGATCCGCGATCGTGCTCTCAGTCAAACTTGCCACCCTGTTCCCCTGCGGTCCGAGTTTGCCATCTCGAAGATCCCAATCGGTTGTTTTGGATCGAACTCTCGGTTGATGCGATGGATCGTCAGGTGTCTCAGGAGAGGATGCATAACATAGCAGAACGGCGTCTCGCAATCCTCTCTCCACGTTGCAATGCTCTCGGAAGAAGCCAGCTTATTAAGGACGCTCTTCAGCGTAGTAGCTCTGATGTAAGGGTCCAAAACATAGTCCATGAAGAGTGGCTGATCCGGGCGGATGAGATAGTTTAGCCTGAACCGCGTCTGTATCATTATATCGCCCGCGTCGATCTGTTCGCCCATAAAGAAGGCCGTGGTTCCCAGCGAGAAGTCCTTGAGCAAGCTGTAGTAGAAACAGGTGCTCCCACGATATTCTGGAATGATACCTGGATGCACGTGAATGAAGCGTTTGCCGAGCCCCAGCAACTCGCGACGTAAGATCCCTCCGCCCGTGAAGACGAAGTTCTCGGTTTGGCACCTGGAGATCAGGTGGAGCACCTGCGGAGAATTGATGTCTGCGGTGCCGGGGCGGTGGAACGCTACGGCATTCTTCCGGACGAGCTCGAGTAGATCCTGGCTCACGTCGAAGAACGCTTCGTAGTGGAACCTTATCGCCTCGTGGCGAAGGCCAGGCAGGTTTTCAATACTGTTCTCCAGCCAAATGACTTCGTTTGGCCAGAGATCCAATTCACGAAACACGCACGCGTAGGCAAGTGACCGGATGGATGGCCACAGCAGCACGCCGAGTTGAGGCAAGTTAGCCGACATAGCTCAGTGATGCATTCACCAAATTGACTTCTTTGATGTTGGGGCAGTGGCAATAGCGATACACGCTTACCTGATTTCCAAGTGGCTCAGGAGGTAACGAGACGCAAGTTATGGCAAAGCAGAACATAACCTGCTTCAAAATCCTCCTGCACCCGGTTTGCTTCTTCCATATGCTGCTCATCGGGAAGATACCACTTCACAGCAACCGAGGCGTCAAGAACATAACGAGGTACTTCGGTCATTCAGTTATTATCCCGGTCTTCACGGATGAGATCAATCACAGAGAATCCAAGTGGTCCAATTCTCTTCCTGATTGCCCGTGCTCTTTCTCCTAAAGCACGTCGCCGTTCCAATTCCTCTGCTGTCGGCGGGTGATAGGGCGGCAGGATTATTATGGGGAGTTCGCGTCCTAAACGCCTGACCGGCTCTGTTTCCCTTCTGCGTTCCATTGGTTGCCTCCAAGCAGAGATGTCTTTCTGTATTCTACCAGTTTGCCGGCGCAACTGCACGTTAAGATAGTTATGTTGTCAGAATGCCACTGAGTGTTCGTTTGCTTTGTGCTACACGTAAGTAACATACGGTTGTAGTATTCGTTGGACGACGTTATCTTCCAGAAGAACGGAGAAGCAGACAAGCTCTGTGTCAATCGGCTCGTACTGCCAGCCGGAATGTAGGATAATATCGTTAGCTTTGGTCGCCGCGTTGAATGCCCTGGGATCTCCTTCGGACAGATAGGTCATGTTTGACACTATGGAGAGCATAGCGTATGTTCCCGCCGTAGCCAAGTCGCTGCCCCGGCGATGCAAGGTAGCGTCGTAGAATTCGAACAACCTGCCGAAGACCTCGATCTTGTGGCGGAGTTGCGCGAGCAAGGTAGCCTGGTGCTCCGCCAGGCCCCGTCCCTGTTGCAAGGTCTCAAACATGTCGAGCAGCAGGACGAATGTTTCCAGGCTGGTGCCACCAGACCCTGTGACCCGCGACGCCAGTGGCAAGGCCGCCACCGCGTTGACGACATGTTGCCAAGTCGGGTGCTGCATCCGCATTTCCTGGAAAGTCGTGCGGGGCAGAATCCTGTTCACCGTGGTTACCCTCGACCCTGCAAACCTTTTGAGGTACCCAGCGATGTCCAGCGCGGCGTAGGAATAGGCGGGAGCCGGGTTTGAGAAATCCGCCGTGACGCCGTCAGACAAGTATCTCTCCCAGCTCAAAAAAGGTAGTAAGAGTGCCGGTTTGAAGATGCTTAAGGATCAGCTCGTAGTCTTGCTCCGTATCGAATTCAAGCCATTGCTTTGCAGCCATAACCGGTGTGACCTTGGCGCCAGCTTGAATGAGCTCTCCAAGGAAATCGGTCATATACCCTTTTTGAAACTCATTTCCTGATTTCGTCCAGCTTTCGCCACTCGCCTTTTTCGAGTCGTAGAGCGTTAGGGCCTTGTCAAGGCCAGCTGTCGAGAACCTGATCAAGCCCACGTAACGATGGTCGATGCCGGCGGACGAGTTTGCTGGCACGCCAAGGTCGACAACGAAGCGGCCACGAATGGTCAGGGTTTCCAAATCTGTCTCAGTAGTACCGTATCGGGCGAGCCAATACTCGCGCCACTCCGGGTCTACAGCCACGGAGATGTCGGCAGGCTGTTCCACCATTCTCTTCGCCAGCTTCGGCGTGTAGAGAACGTCCGAATAGGCAACCAGGAGGTCGCCGTCCATTTCTTCCCTGGCACACATCAGCGATTCAACCATATTAGTCTCGGCATAATTCGGGTTGTGGCAATACTTGACAGCAGGGTACTTAATCGTGTCGCTCCTGTAGCCCGTCACAATGACGATTTCTTCTATGCCAGCCGTGCGAAGGACGTCTATCTGATGCTGAACCAGGGTCTTGGACCCGAAGCGAAGCATCCCCTTTGGCAAGTTCTCCGTATACTTGCCCATTCGAGTCCCTTTTCCGGCGGCCAAGATAACGGCCTTCAACGTCTTTCCCCCAGTGCGCCGCCCACGTGCCACCAAGCACCCTGCATAAGGAACGATACGGCCAAATTCCTCTGGCAGAAATCCCTCGGCCCAGGTCTTTCTGGGTGCCACTGAATAGCTAGTACGGGCTTGTCGGCGACATAGAAGGCTTCGATAATCTCATCGCTGGCCTTGGCGAAGGGTACCAGGCGGTCGCCAAGAGTTGAGTCAGAAATCCCGTGCCGATGAAATGAGTTCACCTGTCCGCCTTCCGTCTTCAACGAATTCCTGGTAGTGGCATCAATAATCTGAATGTTATGTAATGTGGCCACGTGATTCAGCGCCCCGTTAACCGTTTGCTCGATTTCGCGAACGACGGAGCCACCGAAATACACGTTGACCAGATGTAGACCTCGGCAAACGGCCAGGACAGGAAGGTTGCGGCCCAAAGCCCAGTCCAGCAGGGCGAATTCTGTGTCGTCGCGATTTGAGGGGCCGACCGATCCGACGGATCCGACCGACGCATCGTTCCCAGTGCGAGATCGGCGAACGTCCTCACCATTGGTGAGGAGCATAGCGTGGACCCCGGCACGCTCAACAAAGGAAACCGGATTCGCTAGCAGGTTGGGCACCAACACTGGCTCGCATCCAAGATCTCGGAGGAAAAGTATCCAGTCGTGGCTTATGGCATCACGGGGTTCGTGATAGCCTTCCGCGTCGACGACCCGCATAGTTACGGCGATCCTAGATGGTGGCAATATGCCCCTCGGCGCAGTTGAGCTCTACAATGTTGGCCCTCAGGACGCGGTTGAACAGCACCTCGCCACAGCCGATAGCGGCCGGAATATCGAACTCGGAGGCGCGGATGGTCATGTGCGAGGCCGAGCCACCATACATAGTTATCAGGCCGGCGATGTCGTGAGCAAATATCCAGTCGAACCCGGGGTCCGCGCCTCTAATAACGGCGATATTGCCCCGCAGGGATGTAGGGGTCGTGCCATGGTCGACGAGGACGGGGCGTCCTGACACTTTTCTGAGGGTAACGTAGTTTGGCCGACAGGTGGGAAGCTCCATCACGGCGATATCTTCCACGCTGGTGATCAGGTGAGGAAGCCGAACCATATGTGCCCGCTCGTAGGACTCGCGTTCGCGAGCGATCTGAGCCAGCAGCAGCGAGCGGGGGGCTGACGTAAGAACATTGTGGCCTAGAGAACGCACAGTCTGCAATGTTAGATAGGACAGGTCATCCCTGGAGATGTCGTACTGCTCCCCAAGCCGGCAGAGAAGAACAAGAACCTCGCTAACGGTCTTTGTGAACTCGAATTTTGCGTACTCGCGGAGCGAGATTGCCGCTCGCATAAACGCAAACATCTGGTCAGCAGCAAAGCTGAATTGCAGCTCCCGCGACAAAGCCTCGATGGCCTCCCTCTCCCGCGTTGTGAGCTCGAACAGTTCCAGGTCGTGCCCGCGCTGGGCAGGCTGGTTTTCCCGACTCGTAAGGCCATTCAGACCGAAGTACGACTCGGGGCTTTCGTCGTAGCGCGGCGAGACAATGTCGTAGGTGCCCGGTCGCAGGTGCCCATAGGAGCTCAAGAAGGCTTCCCGAGACATTTGGCCACCGATCACCGCGTCCATAGCCCGAACCAACTGTGTCGCCACCGAATCTACGGAACGCAAGAACGCATACTGTCGTTCAGATGTGAGCGCGCCCCGCGCCACCAGGGAACGAAGTAGCGAATTGGCTATAAATGCATAGCGAGCAAGTATGCTGAATGGTATGGTTCCGTACGTGACACAGTCGTCCAAAAGCTGACTTGCCAGCATAGGTATGCCCAGGGTTCCGTAGGAGGCTTGTAACGCTTTTTGGTTTCGGGCCCTGAGCGTCCTTATGTCTGACAACAGCTTATCGATGGGTTCAACATGCCCTGCCACAATGTTATTTGTTAGCTCGTGCAGTGCCGACTCGAGGATGGAGACGTCGTCTGCCGAAAAGCCTTCTCGCAGCAAACGTTTCGATTGATTGCGAAAGTCAAAGTCCAGACAAGTAAAACATACCTCGAACTCGACCTTGTCGTGCATATCCGGATTGCACTTGAGACGGTTGATATAGTGGTTAACCAGTCTTTCGGCCAAATCGTCGGGAATTCCCGCTGGAAGCAGATTGTTAAAGCTGCACCTAACGTCGACGTAGGGGTGACCGGCGAGGGAGACCATCAGACTGGCCGGGTCCGGGTCGTGGTACCCAATGCGTGACCTGGCGACGCGCCAGGCGCTTTGCATAATCAAGTAATCATACAGCGAGAGGGCTAGAGGTCGAGGGCTCGTCCCGATCATCTCGGCTGGATTCCAGTCTGGCATATCGCCGAAGACGGTGGTTTCACCATACAAATACGGGACGCGTATGAATCTCTGTGACACGAATTCGCTAATTAGGTCAAGCTCTCGCGAGTTATCGATTTCTACTAGTCCGGCGTCTTGCGAAATAGTCGTGATCGGACGTACCTGGAGAACGTAGACCTGTTCGTGGGCGTCGATGGCGAATTCTATGTCCAGCGTGCTGCATCCCGAGATGTCTTCCAATTCACGAACTGTCTCAAGGAGCTTTCTCAGCCGAGGATTCTGGGGACACGCGGTGCGGGACCGGCTGACGAGCACGGTTCGCTGATCGCGCGAATTGCCACTTGTCACCGAGTCGGTTCGCTTGGTGACGTCGTCGTAGTTGACGACGAAGTAAGGCGCTCCGCTATTGAGATCCCGCGTCAGGACCACGCCGCTCATTGCTACTTGCTGGACCATCTTCTGCACGAGAACCTGATTGTCTTTGTGGTTGTCGCAGCCGTTCCTGGAGTAGCTCGAGACCACACGGTCGATAGAGTCAGCAATGCGAACAGGGTCGGTAGAGTCTACATTCAGAACACTCTCAAACACGCCAGCAAATGATTCCTTCCACGAGTCCTCCGTTGCGGCGCTGCTACGAACGCAAATAGGGTGGGGTGCGAACTCATTACAGATTGTCGTGACGATCTGTGCTCTGGCGCTTTGCCACGCAGTAGCTCGAAAGACCTGTTGTTTGCAGAATGTGCCCTTCTTAAGTAACGGAGCGAGGCGACTGAGTGTCTCGCCCTTCGTGCGCAGAACAAACCTAGCGAGACTGGAAGGGTCATCAATTTCCGCCCATTCGGGTCCGATATCCAAGGCGTCGATTTCGACCCCTTTCCTCATAAGATGGCGCAGCAAGTCCGTCAGGTAACCATACTTGACGTCCATCGCTTGTTCGAACGGTTTCCCAATGAGGCGAAGAAACTCATCGTTAAGAAAGGAGCTCAAATAGGCTATAGAGCCTGGACCGAAGTACGCAAGACCGATGAATTCGCCGGCGATATTATCCGCCATCGGTAGAAACCCTATGTCCGTGACGCGACCGTCGGTGGCGACGACAAGGTTCTTTCTGGTTGAGCCGGGATCATAGTCCCGCCCACGCCAGCTCGAGTCGAAGGCGATAGTGACAGAAGAGGGGTTGCATCGAACGAGCTTTTTGCACACGTCGGGGTGGTAAACGATATCTGCGTAGGATACCAAGAGGGAATCTCGAATTGCCTGTCTCCCGTGATAGAGTGACTCCAAAACCCCCGATGTCTCCCACTCGGGGTTGTAGACATAGTTCAAGTTCGGGTACTTCTCGCCCACTTCCTCGATGTGGTATCCGCCCACAAATGTGATTTCATCTATCCCCGAGGCGTGCAGGGCAGACAGAATCCAGTCCAAGACACGGCTGCCCTGTGGGTCTGTCACCAGGCACTTAGGGGGGCGCGCTGGGCCATCCTTCCCGGCAGGATCGCGTCCGGCACCGAGGATGAGAGCCTGGACTGACGAGCTATCGGCCACTAGATCCCTCTTGCGATGGCAACGCGAGCTGCCCGGCATTTCGATCTTGTGTGTGGCTGCACGAGTTGTCGAGCGACGAAGCCTGCGAATCGTGCATCGCTCGGTCCAGGTAGAGAACCAGCGAGGCAATGCGTCTCCTCAGCCAGATCGACATCTCGCAACGGGCGCGGGACAGGCCACGCTTCGTTCTCGCGGCCTCACGATAGTCGTATTTTCGCATTTGAGGGCTGAGGTACCTCAAGACCAAGTAGTGCAGGTAGTCGTAGCCTTTCAGCCAGCGCAGGAACTGTTCCAGGAACCAGGGGTCTCGGTCGGCCAAGTCCCGAATGACGCCCTCCTCCCTGAGCATAAGCGTTTTCAGCAGCCAAACAAAAAGTGAAAGCCTGGACGAATGGGCGTGCTGCTTGGCGAAAGCATACCACAAATCTATGCGGGTGTGGCCGTCGAGCTTGTCTTCGAGCGGCGCCGTGTGGAAATCCTGTGCGCCGTGAACGCGGTAGAATGCCAAGGGCTCCTTAATGATGGCGACGTTCTGATTCAGCGAGATAGCGTGATAGAGGTTTATGTCCAGGCTAGCCTTGCGGGTCCACGTCGCCCACGGACTTTGCAGCGCCAACTGTGTATTGAACATCGAGGAAGAAAAACACAGCGGGCCATACTTTGTCCACGAATTCAGGAAGTACTCTTCGCCTGAAATGGTGGAGAACTGGGAACAAGAAGTTCGCCTGCTACCACCATCGACGATCTGTTTGGGCGAAAGATCCATCCGGCCCTGCCTATAGTGTTCTGTGGGTGCTACGACCAACGATGTCTTTGCAGTGGCCTCAAGTGCTTTGGCAAAGGAGCTAATGGCCGTAGGCGAACACAGGAAGTCGTCGTCCATAAGGATGATCGTGTACTTGCCCTTGCACTCGGCCACGCCGTGAATGAAGTTGTCACGAAAACCGACATTGGTCTCGTTCTTCTTGTATCTGAACTCAACAATATGGGCAAACTGAGGCTCATTCTTCTTGACGACGGCGGCGGTGTCATCGGTGGAATCGTTGTCCCTAATCAGCACCTCGTAGTTCGGGTAGTCCTGAACGGCAAGGCTATACAAGCATTCATCCAGATAGATGGCCCGGTTGTACGTAGGTATTAGTACGCTGACGAGGGGATACTCCTCAGTTCTCACGACTAATGTGGCGCCTCCCCTAACCGGCTTGGTTTCCTGGCAACACAGATCAGAAAATCCGTTTCTTTCTCCAGACCCGGATTCTCCCACACACCAACCTGACGCGTGCTCATTCTTTTCAGGGGATAAGTCTGTCCGAAGAAGCGAATGGAGTAATCAGGAAAGCTACGCGTCATAATATCTATGAAGCTTCTGCTGTCGTATATCCTTGCCGAGTAGTCCTTTGCCCTTGTACGACCCGTCTTCGTGTCACCGTAGGCAGCGGTGGAGAGGAAAACGTGCCCGCCCGGGGCGCAGAGCTTGTCGAGTCGCTGCAACAGAGCTTCGTCGGATGTCAACGAGTTGTTGCCCATCAATTCGAAACAGAGGACTATGTCGAAAGGATCTGGGACGTCGAGCTCCTCGATATTTGCGACTATTGTATCTACGAAAGGATATCTGTCCCGCACCGCATTGGCTATGGTCTCGTCGACCTCAACGCCAACGGCTCTGACGATCTCGGGGCAGCCTCTCATAAGTTCCCTAAGACCGAGTGCCTCGCCTGAGCCAATGTCGACAACGGAAACGTTTTGCCCGGCGAGTGACCTGACGAAGGCTTTGGCAAACCAGTATCGCTCGACGTGGTGCAGGACCCGGAAGTCGTTGACAACCCTAGGCGAACTCGCCTCGATTCGATCGACTCGGCCTGCGGTGAAAGTAACATTGGCCTGGAACGTGCACCCGTTTCTAAGCAGTCTATCCAGCACGTTCTCAACATCTTCGTCCACGACCGAGGGCCTTATTTGGTTGTTGACGATCTCTTCACTCATATGCCTGCGCGCCTTGCTCGGGAATTGTTGAGAATCGACTTGAGCACTTCACAAACGTAATCGACCTTTTCTTCGGTCATATTCATTGCAGACGGAAGGTTTATGCCGTAAGGGCTGATTTGATAACCGACGTGATTTCGTTTGCGAGCTTGCTGGGCCTGCGGGAGGTGTTCATAAGCCCTTAGTGAACTCAGGGGATGAAAGAATGGGCGACAGTCGATATTGTTCTGACTCATCTTCTTCATCAATTGGTCTTTGGTGATGCCGAGCTCTTCGTCCAGAACTACGGTGGTCATCCAATACGAGTTCTTTGAGTCCGGTGCCTCGTAGTTCAGAGTTAGGCCCTCCAGGTCAGCTATCCGGCTCTCGTACCAAGCGAATATCTCACGCTTGTGGGCAACCAACTCTTGGATCCGCTCTAGTTGGGCCAGACCTAAAGCTGCCTGGAGACTGCTCATCTTGTATTTATATCCCACTTCGGTGTTCCGGAACATCTTGTCCCCGGGCTGGCGACCGTGGTCGCGCAGGACCAGGACCCGACGGTAAATGTCCTCGCTGTCGGTGGTGAGCATGCCGCCCTCACCCGTCGTGAGGGTCTTGGTACCGTGAAAGCTGAAGGCGCCGCAATCGCCAAAGCTGCCCGCCCTCTTGCCGCGGTATTCCGAACCGAGGGCCTCGGCTGCATCTTCGATAACGAGAATACGGTGTCGGTCGGCGACTTCGCGGATGGCATCGACATCCGGCAGGTTGCCGTACAGGTCGACTGGAATGACCGCCTTCGTCCTCGGCGTAACACATTCCTGGAACGATTCAGCCGACAGGCACCAGGTTGTAATATCGACGTCGGCAAAAACTGGCACAGCACCCACGTATGAAACGGGCGCCGACGAAGCGATCCAGGTCAAATCCGGAACAATCACCTCGTCGCCTGGCCCGACGCCGAATGCCAGCAATGAAAGATGAATCGCCGAGGTACAAGAAGGCAACGAAACCGCAAAACGAAGACCTACGCAATCGGCGAAAGCGCGTTCGAATCGGTCAACATACACGTTGGCGTTACTATACCAGGCATTAGTGACGGCGTCGGTAACGTAGTCTATTTCCTTTTGGGTGATCCACGGCCCAGCCACAGGGATTCGTTCCATAGAGTTGTCCTTCACTGAAAGGTTGTTCCGTCCCAGCGGACTGAACATTCAAATGATCTCCACAGTCGGCGCCGGGATGATGAATCGTCCCCCGGCCTGGCGGTAAGCCTGTTGCTGTTCAAGGATCTCGTCCTTGACATTCCAGGCTAACATCAACGCATAATCCGGATGGTCTGCCAGCAACCGCTCCGGTGCAAAAATGGGCAAATGGCACCCCGGCATGTACAGGCCTTGCTTATGGGTGCTGCGGTCCACAACGTAGTCGATCAGATCTGACCCGATGCCAAAAGTGTTGAGCAAGATGGCACCCTTGGCAGGTGCCCCGTAGCCAGCAATGCGCTTGCCAGCCGTCTTGAGGTCGCGGAGCAGGGCTAGCAGCGACTCGCGTTTTGCCGCGACCTGGGCAGCGAAATCGGCGTAGGCCTGCCTATCCCTGATCCCCCAAGCCCGTTCCGCCTCTAATAGCGCTGACACCCGCTTGCTTGGGGACGCGTGATCCTGCGCCTGGACAAATGTTCTTAGCGAGCCGCCATGCATGTCGATCATCTCGGCATCGGCAACCCTTAAGCCGTGCAACTCAAAGAGGCGCGCCAGAGCCGTCAGAGAGTAATAGCATAGGTGTTCGTGGTAAATCTGGTCGAATTCGCAGTGATCGATTGTCTCACGCGCATAGGCAGCTTCGAACACAGCAGTCCCGCGCGGCTTGAGCAGCAGTCGCACTCCCTCCACAAACTCGTGCAAGTGGGCAACGTGCGCCAGCACGTTGTTCGCGACAAATAGGTCAGCGAGTTTGCCCTGCTGTCTCAACTCCGCTGCCAACCGATTATCAAAGAACTTATTGATGGTCTGGATGCCTTTCGCTTCGGCTACACGGGAAATGTTCGTCGCCGGTTCTATCCCAAGGACCGGGATTCCTATCGACTTGAAAAACTGGAGCAGATACCCGTCGTTGCTGGCCGCTTCGATAACCAGGCTTTCGGCAGTGAGTCCCAGCGACGAGGTCAGGTGTTCCGCTAGCTGCCGCGCGTGGGACAGCATAGTGTCAGAGAAGGACGAGAAATATGGGTAGTCTTGGAAGAGCATCTCCGGTGGCACAGTCGCCGTGATCTGTAGCAACGAGCAATCTGGGCATAGCACCAAATCGAGCGGAAACCTGGGTTCCGGATCGCTTAGCTGTTCTGCCCTCAGCAATGCATTTGCAAGGGGCAAATTGCCTAGGGAAAGTACCTCCTCCAATTTCGGGTTGCCGCAACAGCGGCACCCCGAAAGCAGGAAACCGTCAGCAGATAATTCGGAACTTTGGGGAAGCGTCACACCCATAAGTCCTCAGTCCTTCCTCACAATCAAAGATCTCAAACAGGTGTTTCCGGTGCAGGTACTTTGAGGATGAGCGCTCGATGCTTGTAAGCCCAAGGCACTAGCAGCCTCCAAAACAGACGTACGCAATGCCGGCGTCTTTGAGATTGCTGCCGTCGAAGAACAGCCTACCGTCGATAACACATGGCGTCTCCATCAATGCCAAGAAATCCTCTTTCGAAAGGGTTTCGAACTCAGGCCAGGCCGTTACGAGTAGCACCGCGTGGGCACCTCTGATGGCCTCTTTCGGGTCGGCTTCGAAGCGAACATTGCCGTTCGCGAATAAGCTCCCGCGATGTGCTCCGCTGACTTTGGGATCGCTGACCGTGACGCAGGCGCCCTGGCGAACGAGCTCTTCAACTATGACGATACCTGGAGACTCCCGCAGGTCATCCGTATCGGGCTTGAAAGCAAGCCCTAGTACGGCAAGGCTCTTTCCTCCTAAATCCCCCAGGAGTTGCTTCGTCTTGAGCACCATCTTGTGCGGTTGCTGAGCATTAATAGCGATCGTCGCATCCATCATAGGCGTTTCGATGCCACTAGACCTTGCGTGCGTTCTGAGGGCCTGCACGTCCTTGGGGAGGCAGCTACCGCCATACCCGCAGCCGGGCCAGAGGTAGCTAAGAATGCCCGGGCGGTCGCGCTCGGCAGAAACCGATTCCGGGCCGACCACGGGTGTCCATCGCCGGTCCAGGCGGATGCCCTCGAAGATGTCTCTGACAACGATATCGCCGATGCCCTCTGCCACAGAGGCGATTTCATTGGAGTAGCTAATCAGAGTTGCCAGGAGCGCGTTGGAAGCATACTTTATCATCTCGGCGGTGCGCAGGTTGGTCCTGAGAACCGGGCAGCAAACCCAATCGTACAGGCGCGAGCAAGCATCGAATGACGCCATATCCAACGCGCCGATAACAATCCTGTCCGGCTCCTGAAAATCACTAACGGCTGAGCCCTGCCGCAAGAATTCCGGGTTTACGCACAGGCCAAACTTTCTGTTCTCTTTGCTTCCCAATACGCTTTCGAGGATCCCAAGCAGCGCCTGGTCTGTCGTGCCTGGAACAACGGTGCTCTTCACAACGACTACGTGATAGCTGTCTTTCTCGGCGACTGCCAGGGCAATCTGCCGCACGGCGGTCATAACGTCTGCGAGATCAATGAAGCCGTCGAGGTTTGGCGTACCGACGGCCACAAGCGTCACTGAAGAATCGCGGACGGCTTCGTTGATGCTTCGGGTGGCTCGCAGCTTGCCTTCGGAGACAATTTTCGCCAGAAGCTGGTCCAGTCCTGGTTCATAAAACGGGGCCCGCCCCAAGTTAATTGATTCCACTTTGTGGTCGAGGATGTCAACACAGGTAACGTCCAAACCCTTGTCGGCAAGGCACGCACCTGTGACAAGTCCTACATAGCCCGTCCCTACCACTGAAACCGCAATCGGCTGACGGCAGGAATCCAGCGTCGACATCACGTTTGCCCCGCCTGATCGTGGTACCATCTCATAGTGCGACGAATCCCCTCCTCGAGTCCCATACGAGGATTGTAGGCAATCAGTTGTCTTGCCTTTTGGATGTTGGGGCAACGCCGGTTCGGGTTGTCCGTCAGGTAATTGGTCTCGTCGCTTTGCCGGTATTCAGCCTTGCAGTGAATGTCATACTCTTCGCGGGCAACTCTCAGGACTAACTCTGCCAACTCGCGTATGCTGATTTCAGGCCCGTCGGTCCCAATATTGAAGGATTCGCCATTTTGATCACTGAGCAGAAGTTGCCAGTAGCCGGTGACGGCGTCAGCCACGTAGCAAAACGTTCGCGTAGGGGAGCCGTCGGAATGGAGAACCAAATCCTGCCCGGACAACACGTTCCTCATAAGGTCTGGAATTACTCGCCGGTCGTCAATGTTGAGACCGGGGCCGAAGTTGTTGAAGGGGCGGGCAATCTTTACCGGCACCCCGTGAACTCGATAGAAGTTAACGCAAAGCGTTTCTCCATAGCGCTTGGATTCGTCGTAACAGGCTCTAGGGCCGGTGAATGAAACCCTACCCCAATAGGATTCAGGAGTGGGAATGCTGTCAGGCGATGGATCCCCATAAACCTCCGATGACGAGAAGAACAACAAGCTCTCTGCGGGTACTGGAGTCTGCCTCTGGCCAACCACGTATTCCAAGATGTTGCGCAGTCCGCCGACGTTGGCGTCCATTGTCTCTATTGGATGTTTGCGGTAGTACGTCGGAGAGGCGATTGAGGCGGCGTGGACGATGAAGCGCACGGATCCAGACCAACCCGCAAGCCCCAGGAGGTCTCCGACGGGAGTGAGGACACTTGCATCGACCAAAGAGAAGTCTGCTCGCTGAGCAAACTCCTCCAGCCAGGCAGGTTTTCCACGAACGAGATTATCGACGCCTATGAGTCTGCACTCCTTGCCTTTGAGAACCGTGTCATTCACTCTGGCCAGGCAGGCGACAAAATAATAGCCGAGGAATCCGGCGTAGCCTGTCAAAAGCAGTTCTTTGTGTGCAAGGCGTTCCCAGGCGGGCCCCACACGATCGATAATCATCGCGATGTCTTCGACTACAACTGGGTGCATCGACGTTTCTACCTTGGCCAATCAGCCCCAGACCTTCCAAAACGCCTGTTTGGCTTTCCATAGCCGGTTCAGGTACTCGAGGTCCCTTTTGCTGTCCATACAGACCCAGGAACCGGTGTGCTTATAGACCATAACCTGGCCCTCCCGTGCGAGCTTCTCCAACGCGCCCGACTCAAAGTCACACTCCTCGTCGTCTTCAAGATAATCGAGCATTCGCCTATCAAACACCATGAAGCCACCGTTGATCAAGCCAGACGATGTCTGTGGCTTCTCTACGAACGAAACGACTCTACTGCCATCGTCGACTATCTCGCCAAAGAGGGAAGGAGGGTAAACGCCTGTGACGGTCAGGATCTTGTTGTGGGATTTGTGGAATTCCAGCACATCAGCCGGGTTAATGTCGGCCAAGCCATCTCCGTAGGTCAGCATGTTGACGTCCGAGCGAAGGTACTTCGCGAGCCGCTTTATCCGGCCACCTTTCTTCGTGTCGAGGCCAGTGTCCACGAGCGTCACTCGCCAGTCGTCTGCCATTCCTCCGTCGTGAAACTCAATGTCTTTAGTAGACAGATCTATGGTAAAGTCCTTGCTGATCATCGCGTATCGGTAGAAGAAATCCTTGATGACACTTCCCTTGTACCCCAGAGCGACCAAGAAATCGTCGAAGCCGTAATGGGAGTAGATCTTCATAATGTGCCATAGAATGGGCATCTCTCCAATTGGCACCATGGGTTTGGGAATTATCTCTGTGATGCCTTCCAACCGAGAGCCGTAACCGCCGGCCAGAATGATGACCTTCATCAAGAGTTCCTCGACCCCGTGAGTTGTTCTCCAAGTGCCCCCACATGTTTTGCGTTTTGGGCTGGCGATCGCGAGATTTCGGAGAACGCCCAACCCCAGTCCGGGCGAATCACGCCAACTGGCTTTGCCATCACGCCACCGTTAAACATCCCGGAATAGTCGATAGAAAAATTCACAGGATAGTCCACGCGAGCTACGTCCTCCGGAGATGTGACGCTCCCCTCCTTGAATAGCACCTGTTGCACGACATAGCGGCCCTCGTTGAGAAAATGAGGGGGAATAGTGTACTTCCCCTGGTGCACACCTTTACTGAAACGCGAATTGTCCAGCTCGGTGGTCACCAGGATGTCGACGCCCGCTTCGTTGTCGAGATATGTGCGAAGGTACAGATTAACGGTGTCGTCCAGTACCTCATAAGTCACGCAAATGCTAATAGCCTCGCGGTAGGCGAACGACGACTTGACCTGACCCTGGTCGTCACAGACGTGCACCCTCAACAATCTGACCGAATGGTTGCCGGGGGCGTCGTCAAGGGACCATCGGATATCGGCGTTGTCCTGCCGTTCGACGCCGGTGTATCTGCGGATAACATCCGAAGTGGTATCGTCGATTTCGACACGGCCATCGGCCAACAATATGGCCCGGTCGCAGATCTGGGATATGGCCTTCATGTTGTGGCTAACAAACAGGATCGTCCTGCCCTGGCCAGTTGCCTCTTGCATCTTGCCGAGGCACTTGTCCTGGAACCTGTAGTCCCCCACGGCCAAGACTTCGTCGACGAGAAGAATCTCCGGGTCCATATGCGCCGCGACTGCGAATGCCAGGCGAACGTACATCCCGCTGGAATAATGCTTAACTGGAGTGTCGATGAACTTCTCGATCTCGGAGAAGGCGACGATTTCATCGAACTTGCGGTCGATCTCTGCGCGCCTCAGTCCCAAAATGGCACCGTTGAGATATATGTTGTCGCGCCCGGTCAGCTCGGGGTGGAAGCCGGTGCCAACCTCCAGCAGGCTGCCCACGTGCCCGTGAATCTCGGCTAGTCCTTCAGTCGGCTCGGTGATGCGCGAAAGAATCTTCAGCAGGGTGGACTTGCCGGCCCCGTTGCTGCCGATTATGCCGACCACCTCGCCACGCCGGACCTCGAAGCCGACGTCCTTAAGCGCCCAGATGATGCGGTTCGAGTCCGCCGCTCCGTCGCCTCGGCCCCCGAGCAGCCTCTTCGCCCGACGAAACGGCGAGGCCAGGGCGTGCTTCAGTGCGTCCTGCAGGTTATCGTATCGAGCCTGCGGGCTGCCAATGCGATATTTCTTACCGAGCCCCTGCACGCGGATCGCGACCTCGCTCACGGCTGATGCACGTATTCGAGGGATTGCGCTCGAATCTGCTCCCAGTTGCCTTCGACCCAGTCCACCACCTCGGCAAGCCCATCTTGCAGTTGCACTCGGGGACGCCAGTCGAGCTCCTGTCGCGCGCGGGTTGAGTCGATCACGTAGGCGGCGTCCTGACCCAGCCGCTCGCCCACGGCGAGGGTGGAAGCCGCGAAGTCGCGGCCCATTAGCTCGCAGATCATCTGCACGACGTCGCGCACGGCGTAGCCACGGTCCGGCGAAAGGTGGTAGATGGCCCCGGGGATGCCCGCTTCCATTGCCGCCAGTTCACCCCTGGAGATGTCTCGGATGTGAATATAGGACTTCACCGCCACCCCACCGCCGTGCATCTCGATCTGCCTACCCAGTTTCAGGTAGATGACCGATCTGGGAATGATCTTCCACAGTTGCTGGTGCGCACCGTAGACGTTCGTGGAGCGAATCGTCACGAGCGGGAACCCGAAGTTCTTTACTAAGGTGGCCAGGAACAGGTCTGCCGCTGCCTTGGAGGCCGCGTATGGCGTGGTGGGATTCAGCGGCGCGGACTCGATTACCGTGCCTTCGCAGGTGCCGTACACCTCGGGCGACGAAATATGCACGTAGCGCTTGAGGTAGTCGCGCTTCCGCAACGCGTTCATCAGGAGCGCGAGGGCCACAACGTTGGTCTGAAACCACTGCTCAGGATGATCCCAACTGGGAGCGACCTCGCTTTGCGCGGCGAAGTTGACGATGTACTCGGGCTCGAAAGAGTCGAGTAACGCGATGATCTCGTTCGTGTGCTTGTTTAGGTCCAATTGATGGAACCTGAAGCATACGCCATGGCGCCGCTTGTACGGTAGGAACAGGGCGCTTTTCTCCGGTGATCGGCTTACACCGACGACGTCGTTGTTCTCGTCGTCGAGGAGCAGGTCGACGAAGTCGCTACCGGAGAACGAGTTGCTGCCGATGACGACGATTCTGCGTTTGATTGACAAATGGTATTCTCCAATTCTTCTTGATCGCCGCCAACATGTCCAAGTTGTGCTGGCCACGCAGATCTCTCGATTAGCCTTCGCTGGACTGGAGCATTCTCTCCAATTCGTCAAGCACTTCAGAGAGGTGAGGAAACTGTTGCCTTGTCAGGGGAATCGGGTCTCCGATCTGCCTACCTGACGCCAGATCAAGCCTGTGACAATGGTATTGCTCAAAGTCGTGGTTATTGTCGTACCGAAGGATGTTGTGCTTTCCCTTGAAGTAGGCATTGTAAGCGTAGGAGTAAGCGCGCACAAAGCGTCGGCCGCCCTGTCGGTATTCCAAGTCAAGGTACTTCTCTACGTCGACCACTACGCCGTGGTGACAGTACACTCTTCCCGTGACTACGACGATCCCATCCGGTTCGGAAACCGAAAACGTAATGGTATGCGGTCTGGACTTATCAACGAAAGGGTGTTCTGCTAGTCGGCGTTCGTGAATTTCGATGTAGTTTTCGAATGAGTTCCAGCCGTGGCGGTCACGCTCAGCTTCCGGAGTACCAGATAGGCTTGCATCCACTTCCCAATATCCCTTGTCTCAGACACTTGACCGCTTCGCAGGCGTGATAGCATCTCGTCAGAGGGCACCTCATAGCGCAGCTCAGAGTTACGGACCAATCTACGCAGGCGGGCCAGTAACGTGTGTCTGGGGATGTGTCGAACTTGCACTGACACGGGAGCCTCCTTGCCGCCAGAATGTCCAGTCTACCTGATCTGGATACTAGCAGAATTGCTAGGCAAAAGTCAACTGTTCTATCGAGTGCCCGAGCAAGAACCGTGCCCCTCTCGCCTTGAGGTCGGCAACTCGGTCGCAGCTTGCTAGCCTGCGGCTGCAAGTTCAAGCCTGCCCCGGCTGCCTCCCAAAACCTCCAAACGGGACGGCAGGCCCGTCGACGGGTCAGAACGGACCGGTAAAGCTCAGGTGTGGGACGTCGAGGGGGGTGGATGCATCCTCGGCGGAATGCCCGTCCAGACCAAGCCCAAGCATTGCTCTCGCTGCCTCGACGATGTGAATAGCTCGCGGATAGTAATGGTTGGCGAGGGCGCGCGTGGTCGGAGTCGGGCAATCGGGCAAGGTCACGCGCCTGGGTGGGCACTTCAGGTCGCCGAATGCCTCTTCGACAACCCGTGCCATTATCTCTGCGGCGAATCCGGCCGTTTTCCAGCCGGTGTCGGCAACTAGCAGGCGCCCGGTCTTGCGCACAGAATCGAGGATCAGCGCGTCGTCCATCGGCTTCAAGGAACGGATGTCCACTACTTCGGCGCTGACGCCGTCCGTGGCGAGCATCTCCGCCGCCTGGAGGCTTTCTATGGTCATAAACGACGTCGCGGCGATGGTCAGATCCCTGCCTTCTCGGGCTACCCTGGCCGTACCAAGGGGTACGCGGTAGACGCCCTCGGGTACCAGGCCAGTCAAATTGTGGAGCCAGCGGTGCTCGATGAAGATGACCGGGTTGTCGTCCTCTATGCTCGAGATGAACAGGCCCTTGGCATCGTAGGCGGTGGTGGGCATTACTACCTTGAGGCCGGGAACGTGAGCGAACCAGGCCTGCAGACTCTGAGAGTGCTGAGGCCCCTGGCCCCAACCGCGACCGACGATCATTCGGATCACCAATGGCACGCTCGCCGAACCGCCGAACATATAGTGCCAGTTGGCGGCCTGGTTGACGATCTGCTCGATGGCAAGCAGGGCGAAGTCGATGCGCTGGTGCGTCATTATCGGCCTCATTCCGACCAGTGCCGAGCCGATGGCTACTCCGGTCATGGCGTTCTCGGACGTCGGCATGTCCAGCACACGCGCGGCACCGTACTTTTGTTGCAGCCCCAGGGTTGTGCCAAAAATGCCCTTGGGGTCGGGAACGCCCAGTCCCATAACATAAACCGCGGGATCCTTGGCCATGCACAGATCGACGGCTTCGTTGATCGCCTGGAAGAACTTGAGTTGTCTCATCACAGCACCATTATGTCAAGCGCCTGTGTTTTGCTTGATTAGCGGACTTCTCGGAAATATGCCAATTTGGCCACACCCCTGGGCGGACGTCCGCCCCTACGTTGCTGGGAATTCGCACGATGGGATTGCTTATGTGGCATAGATCTGCGAAAGGAGAAGCTGCTCGTCTGGGAACGGGCTTCGCTTCGCGAATCCCACGGCGTCATCCATCTCGCTCTCGATGCTGCGTGCCATATCGTCGAAATCGCCATTGGAGAGGATGCCGGTCGCCAGCAGATGTTGCCGCAACATCCCGACGGGGCAGCGTCGCTTCCAATCTTGGAGCTCGCCAACGGGCCGATAGCCCAGGTCGTCGTCGTAGTTGGGGCCACAGTGCTCGCGCCAGCGATAGGTGTCGAACTCCAGGAAGGTTGGTCCCCCACCCTGTCTGGCTTTCAGAATTGCCTGCTGGGCGAGCAGATACACTGTTCTCACGTCGTTGCCATCCCCCTCGTGCGCGTCTACGCCGTGTGCCCGCGCAATCCCGAGCACGTCTCTTTGGGCCGGCTGGCGAACGGGGAGAGGCGAGTACACCGAATAGAGGTTGTTTTCGCAGACAAACACGATGGGCAGATTCTTCAGCGCGGCGAAGTTCAGGCTCTCGTGAAAGATGCCTTCCTCGGTGGCGCCGTCGCCGAAGAAGACGACCGTCACGCGTGGCTCGCCGCGCACAACTGATCCGAAGGCCGCGCCCGTGGCAACCGCAATCGTGCTGCCGACGATGGGCGTGGCGCCGAGGAAGCCAGCGGCGAGATCGACCAGGTGCATAGACCCGCCTTTGCCCTGCGAGCACCCGGTTACCTTGCCATAGATCTCCGCCATCATCGCCTTGAGGTCACCGCCCTTGGCCAGATAGTGCCCGTGCGACCGATGGCCGCTGAACACGTAATCGTCGCAAGAGAGGTTGGCACAGACCCCGGCCGGGATCGCCTCCTGGCCAATGCACAGGTGCACCGGGCACCTCATCTCCTGCTCTGCGTAGAGCTCGGCAATCGCCTCCTCCACCTTTCGTATTCTAAGCATGTCGGAGAACAAGGAGAGAAGTGTGTCCGGAGATATATCGATCGCGCGTTCCATCGCCTAATTGTCCAAAAGTCTAATTGTCCAAAAGTCTAGTTGGATTGTCAGCTATAGGTAAAGCGGTGTCCCTGCCCCACCCAGGGCGGACAGCCGTCCGCCCCTACAGTAGCTTGAGGGCCTGCATTGTTTTGATGTTGTAGTAGCGGATATCTGTCATCGAGTTGGGTATCTTGCCGGACCGGAAGGCGACGACGAGGTCCCGCACGGCATCTTCGATCGTGTGACTAGGGGTAAAGCCCAGCTCTCGCTGGATCTTTTCTGAGGATATGTGGTACGAGCGGTGGTCGTCGGTAGGAGAGCTAACGATCTCCACGCCCGGTCCCACGACGTTGCGCACCATGCGCGCTATGTCGATCACTCTGTGGTTCTCGTAGCCCGCGTTGAACACTTTTCCGTCCACGAGGTCATCGGGCCATTCCAGCGACTTGACGTACAGGTCGGTTACATCTTCGATGTGGATGTTGGGCCGTTTCTGATCTCCGCCGAACACGACTATCCTACCGTTGTTGACGGCGTGATTGGTCAGGATGTTGACCGTCAGGTCGAGCCGGAGGCGTGGCGAGTAGCCGCAGACTGTGGCCGGCCGAAGGATCAGGGGGACGAAGCCGGCTTCCCGTTCTCTGAGCAACACCTCTTCGCAGAGGGCCTTGTACTTGGAGTAGTCCGTCAGAGGTTCCAGGGGAAGGTCCTCGGTGACGTTCTCGTCGGTCTTGATGCCGTACACGCTGGACGAGGAAGCATAGATGAATCTGCGAACGCGATTCCGCTTGGCCGCACGGACCAACCCAAAGAAGGCATCGTAGTTTATGGAGCGGCCCAGAGCCGGGTCCAGCTCGAAGCTTGGGTCGTTGGAAATGCAGGCCAGGTGGATGACGGCGTCGCAACCGGGCACGACGCGTGCCAGTAGGTTCTCGTCGCGGATATCGCCTTTGATTTGCTGAAGACCAGGGTGGTCCTTCACGGCGCCCAACACGTCGTCGCCGTAGATAAACAAGTCCAAGACCTTCACACGGTAGCCCGCGCGAAGTAGCTTGGGGACGAGGACGGCACCCACGTATCCTGCTCCACCTGTTACGAGGACCTGACGTATCAATTTCCCCACGGTAACTCCTTTTCTATCAAAGAGGAAGAATCGAGTAGTGTGCGTAGGTCTGCGGAAACGCCTCCACGCCACCCCGCCCCGGGGCGGACAGAGGACGTCCGCCCCTACGCACTACCAAGAATCAATTCTGCCGCAGTTGCCAGATCGGGCGCGCGCTCACACGCATTTGGCAAGGTGTAGTGACCGGCGCCTAGCAGGGTGCCTTTTACCCCCACACGGCGTCCGGCCTCGACGTCGCGCGGCGAATCGCCCACGATGAACGAGCGAGCCAGGTCGATGTTCCAATCGCGCTCGGCGCGGCGCAGCATTCCAGGCTTCGGCTTGCGGCACTCACACTCGACACGGTACTCTGGCACCTTCGCCTCGGGCAGATGAGGGCAGTAGTACAGGGCATCGACGACGGCGCCCGCTGCGTCGAGACGGCGAACTAGGTCGAGATGGATCGCCAGCAGGTCCGCTTCGGTGAGAAGTCCCCGAGCGACGCCCGATTGATTGGTCACGACGACGACACAAAAATGGTCTTGCAAAGCTCGAAGCGCCCGCGTCACCCCCGGCAACAGGCGGATCTCCGATGGGCTGGTGAGAAAATTGACGTCCTCCAGCAGCACCCCATCCCGGTCCAGGAAGACGGCGGCTTTCCTGGATCGAGCGTCAGAGGTAGCATTGGGCGAAAGACAACGACTGTTGCTGGGCACGTGACAAAACTGCCCAACGGCCTCGATCGTGACCGCGGCCGGGGCCGGGTTGAAGCCCTCGAGTACGCTTTGTGTGTTCATTTCAGCAACGATTGAATGTGCTTGATCAACGGCACGCGCTCGACGGGAGTTCTGTTGCCAACGGTGGCGACCGCCTGCGCCCCCACGACGTTGCCCAGAAAGCCGACAACCTCCATAGGTGCCCCCTGGGCCACGCACGGCGCGGTTAGCGAGAGAAAGGCGTCGCCGGCACCCACGCGATCCACGACGTTGCGAGTCAACGCGGGAGCTTCGAAGAAGCCCTCGCCGTTGCCGAAGCAGAGACAGCCGAGATTTCCACGGGTGACCGCGACTTGTCGGCACCGCAGACGGTCGGAAACCCCAATGACAATGCTTCTGAGATCGCCCCCCCGGTCTCTGGCCTCCAGCCTCATCTCGTTCTCGGCCATGCAAACATAGTCCGCACGCGAATAGCGAGATATGGTGTGATAACCAAGGTTGCCGGCGTTGGACTGCGCGTTTACGGCCAGGAAACGGGATTTCCCGCACAGGACGTCGACTGCCTCCGCGCTGAGCATACCGTGGCCGAAGTCGACCACGATAACGACATCGTAACGGGGCGCCAGGTCGTCCAGCACGCCACACAGTTCCTTGTTGTCTTTCTGGTCCAGCGCACCATCGTTTATCTCGTAGGTTTCCAACAGCTTGGTAAAGAAGTACTTGTCGATGAACCGCCGCTTCACGATGGTAGGCGAGTCCCTGCGGTAAAGGAACCGCGCCTCTATGTTGCCGCTTAGCTTCTCTCTGATGAATTCTTCGTGCGATCTGTGGGATCCCAGGAATGTGATGAGTCCGACCGTGTCGCAGAAGTTGGAGACGTGATTGCCCACGGCCAGGATGCCCCCGGCGAACTTCTCGGTCGCTAGCAGCTTCACCGCCAGCGTCGGCTCCTTGGAGGATTTGCCTATTGCCTGGCAATACTGATATTCGTCGACGATGGCCTCACCCACGACCAACACCTTGAGTGCCCGCGCTTGGTCGAGGTAACGTATGACGTCGTCCGCGCTGTGCTTAGTGGCGAAAGAAATGAGATAGTTAGTGACTTCCTCGGGAAAGGCCGGCAGGTAACGGTTGATAAGGCTGGAAGAGCTGAAGGTGATGTCGTCGGTAAAAGCGATCTGACCACCCACCGACTTAACCGCCTCTTCTTCCAGCTTGATGCCGCCGGTTGGATCCTTCTCTGCCTCTCTGTAATCACTGCCTTTGACGTAGAAGTCTGGCCGAACCAGCAGAATGGCCTCCCTGGCCAATGGCCAGCGGTTGATGGCCACAAAGTCAACGCAGTGCAGCGCGGCAACAGACTCGGCCCGCAGCTCTTCGGGGAACGCGGGACGGTGCGGGCCCTTGTTCACGAACCTATCCGGCGTGATGGTCACCACCAGGATGTCTCCCCGCGCCTTAGCCTCCTCGAAGTGGCGTATGTGTCCCACATGGAGCAGGTCGAAGACGCCGTGGCAATGCACGATCCTTTTGCCGTCGGCTCGCAGCAAGGCTACGATCTCTGACATTTCCTCGATGTTTTTGATTTTGTTGCGCCCTTTGACCGCGCTGCCTTGCACGACCATAGACTTATTCCACTCCTTGGGCAATGCCAAGATACCTGAACCAATCCCGAGTGGCTTCCGCGATGGACTTGTCTTCCCAAACAGGCGCGTCGCGCCACTGCTCGATGTTCTCGATCATGACGCGTACTCCTTGCTCGAAGCTCACCTTTGGTTGCCAACCTAGCGCCCGCTTTATCTTACTGATGTCAGCGAAGGTGCAATCCGGCTCGCCAGGCCGCTTTGGAATGTGCACTACATCGGAGTCGAGAAGCTCTACCAGGTGGTTGACGCTGTAGGTGTTGCCCGACCCAACGTTGAAAACCTCGCCGACGATGTCGGAGGCCGCTGCCTCGACCAGGGCATCGGCCACATCGGTGACGAAGGTGAAATCCCTGGTCTGAGTTCCGTCGCCCACCACTGTGAGCGGCTTTGAGGCCAGCTTCTGGGCGAGGAAAACGCCGAAGACGGCGCCGTAGGCCCCGGTCGTTCGGGCGCGAGGGCCATAGACGTTGAATAGACGCAGCGAAACGCAGGGCATCCTGTAGATCTTGTTCCAGTGGAGCACGTACTGCTCGCCCAGGTACTTCGTCAGCGCGTACGGGTACATCGGCCTGATGGGAGCCGTCTCGGGAGTAGGAAATCGGTCTGGTATCCCATAGCAGGAGGAAGAAGCGACGTAGACAAACCGCTTGATCCCGGCCAAGCGTGCCGCTTCCAGCACGGCAGCGGTACCGTCGACGTTTGCCCTGTGGTAGGCCAGGGGCTGCTGGATGGATGGCACGATGTCGGCAAGGGCCGCCAGATGGAAAACCCAGTCGACGCCTTCAAAGAACGGCTCGATCCCTGGTTCAGAAACGTCGACGAGGTGGACGGAAAGGTTGGAGCCATTGCCGATTCCACTCAGGTTGCTGAGCCTACCGGTTGCCAGGTTGTCCAGAACCACCACCTGGTGGCCGTCCGTGAGCAATCGCTCGACCAGGTGGCTACCGATGAAGCCCGCGCCGCCGGTGACGAGCGATACTGTTCGCTTGATCTTCATCTTGTGCTCTTCCCGCACGAGTTGTTGGGTGGACATTGCGCGAATCCGTGATACCAATCAAACCACATCTGCGAAGTCCCTCTCCATGCGCGTGAAGGCGAACGAGCCAGATACGAGGGCGATGCCGACGATAAGTAACGAGACCGCCAGGGCTAGACCCGATGGGGGTGCGGTGCCAAGAAGTGCCCAGCGGAATCCTTCAACGACGCCTGCCATCGGATTCAAGGCGTACACCCACTGCCAGTTCGCCGGGACCAGACTGGTTGCGTACGCAACGGGCGAGAGAAACATCCAGAGCTGCAGCAAGAAGGGCATCGCGAAGCCGACGTCACGGTATCGAACGTTGATCGCCGAAAGCCACAGCCCGACACCAAGCCCCAACGCCGCGGCCATCAACAAGAAGGCCGGCAAGGCGAGCAGCGCGATGGTGGGGGCGACGCCGTAGAAGGCCATCAATCCAAGCAAGATGACGAAGGCTACGCCAAAGTCCACGATGCCGCTGGCGGCGGCGGCGATCGGTATGACCAGACGCGGGAAGTAGACCTTGGTGATTAGACGACCGTTGCTGACAAGGCTGTTGCCGGAACGGGCGACGCCGCTTGAGAAATAGTTCCACGGTAGGAGGCCGGCATAGGAAAAGATCGGATATGGGATGCCATCCGAGGGAAGTCCCGCCAGCCGGCCAAAGACCACGCTGAAAACGATCATCGTTGCCAGGGGTTGGACGATTATCCAGCTCGCGCCTAGAGCGGTCTGCTTGTACCGAACCTTGAGATCGCGCCAGATCAAGAAGTAGAGCAGCTCACGGTATTCCCAGACTGCGCCGAGGTCGAGTGATAGCCAGCCACGAGTAGGCTCGATTAATGTAACGCGTGATGACTGCACAACTTCGGCAGCCTCTGGCAGGCTGTCCTTCTGGCATGAACCGCCATCAAGGGAGGCCGCTTGCTCAGGTGGATGGAGTGTCTTCAAAGTCGTTAGAACCTTCTCGCAAGTGGCCCGTCAAACTTCATTCCGACGCCCTGGTCACGACGTACCTGTCCAGCACCAGCACGTCGATGCCGCTCTTGCTGAAGGTATTGAAGGCGTTGGCCGGACTGGTCACAATTGGCTCGCCCCTGAGGTTGAAGCTGGTGTTCATGAGCACCGGGATGCCGGTGGACTCTCCGAATTTCTCAACCAAGCGGTAATACCGCGGATTCCACTCGCGCCGCACGGTCTGAAGCCGCCCGGTGCCCAGGTGGTTGACGGCAGGAATCAGCTCGCCAGCCTCGCCTTTCCAGGGCAAGACCAGCAGCATAAAGCGCGCGGGGTAGTGACGCGCCGGGTCGGGTAACCCGTCAAAGAACTCGCTGGCCCGGTCTTCCAGGATCACCGGCGCAAAGGGCCGGAAGGGCTCGCGGAACTTGATCTTGCTGTTGACGATATGCTTCATATCGGCGCGGCGTGGGTCGGCCAGGATGCTGCGGTTACCCAGCGCGCGGGGTCCCCACTCGAACCGTCCCTGGAACCAGCCGATGACCTTCCCTGCCGTCAGGTCGTCGACCAGTCGGTCAAACAGCTTGTCGTCGTCCTCGTATCTCTGGTAGGCGATGCCATTTCGGTTCAGGAAGGCAGTTATCTCGCCATCCTCGTAGCACTGTCCCAGGTAGGCGTGCTCCATTACAAACTGGCGCGGCTTACCAAGTAGAACATGCCACGCATAGAGGGCGGCGCCCACGGCGCCGCCTGAATCTCCCGGCGCAGGATGAATGAAGAGGTCCTCAAATGCCGTCTCTCGTAGAATGCGCCCGTTGGCAACGCTATTAAGGGCTACGCCACCGGCCATGCACAACTGCTTCAAGCCCGTCTCCTGGTGCAAGTGGTTTGCCATCTTCAGCAGGATGTCTTCCGTCACCCGCTGAATGCTGGCGGCTACGTCGGCGTAGTACTGGTTTCGCTCCACCTCGGGCTCGTGGCCGGAAACGTCCTGGTGGGTGAGGCGGGTGATAAACTCGGATTTGGGGTCACGGGGCTCGCCAAACAGCTTTACGAACCGGCCGTTGAAGGTATTACTGGTCGAATAGTGGTAGCTAAAGTAGTCCATGTTCAGACGAAAGCTGCCGTCATCGGCGAGATCGAGCAGCTTGTACACACGATCCTGGTAAATCGGCTGCCCGTAAGGGGCCATGCCCATTACCTTGTATTCGCCTTCGTTCACCTCGAACCCAAGAAAGGCGGTGAAGGCCGAATAGAGCAGACCGAGTGAATGAGGAAAACGCATTTCGCCGGTCAGCTTGATGGCCGTCTTGCCAGTTCCGTTCCAACAAGCCTCGGCGGTACCGACGGTAGCCGATGCCCACTCTCCGACTCCATCGACGGTTAAGATCGCCGATTGCTTGAAGGGTGAGCAGAAAAACGCGCTGGCGGCGTGGGCGGCGTGGTGGTCCACGAACAGCACCTTCTCCGCTGGGAGACGCAGGTAACTCATCAACCGATTCTTGATCCACAGCTTCTCGTCAAACCACGTGATCATTGCCTCGCGGAAGACCTTCCACGAGCGAGGAAACGTACCGAGGTTGGTCATCAGGATGCGCTCGAACTTGACCATGGGCTTCTCGTAGAAGACCACGTAGTCCAGGTCCGCGCCGGTTATGCCACCCAGGCGAAGGCAGAAGTCGATGGCGTTGGTCGGAAAGCCGGCGTCATGCTTCTTGCGCGAAAAGCGCTCCTCCTCCGCCGCCGCCACCAGCAGTCCGTCCTGTAGCAGCGCCGCCGCCGCGTCATGATAGTAGCACGAGACGCCAAGAATGTTCATTCCCTAATCCCTCAATCGAAACCTGTTAGAACAGCGTATAGATAAACGGTGCGACGCTGGACGCCTGAGCGAATACCAGGAGCAGTCCAAACAGCAGCAGCATCAACAACATAGGAATCAACCACCACAGCTTGCGATCCCAGAAGAAGAGAAGCAGCTCACCCACTATGCCAAGATGTGAGATGGCGCTCTTTAGGGCTTGCATAGGTCTCTTTATACCTCCTAGCCTCAGTACTGCTTCCTTGCGAGGTCCAGGTCTGTGCCGGTGGTGCTGTTCCTCGCTAACCAGTTCGATGGGCTCGTCCTTCGCTTGAGACCCAACGGATCGCCAAACGCGCTGACACCCGCGCCGAAGGGCATAACCACGAAAAAGTAGAACAGGCCCAGGAGGATACGCGTCTGGAAATCCGCCATTGCTCTAGCAAACCCTCTCCAAGCATTCCACCAACGTCGCAGCATAACGGGACCTCCCTCAGTATGCATTTACGGCAGTAGCGCCTTGCTTTCACTTGAATGTGGCTGAACCCGGTTCAACGAAAAGCCGGCGGCCATGGCTACCAAGAGCCACACGAGCACGGCCGTCCACGGCTCGAGAATGGTCAGTCGCGTCGCAAATCCGCCGACCCACAGCACGACCACCATCGCGGTGTCCAGAAGGCTGGGAGAGGCCCCGGCGCCTAGGCCGGCCATCCGAGCGCTGAGCGTTGCCCCCGCCGAGTACCCAGCGATCATCAGAAAGATCAACGCCAACCAACTGAGCGTATCTCCCATCTAAAGATCCTCCGACTGCGAGATTCTGGCCGAAGCTGGCAGTTTGACGGGTTCCCCACGCCCATTTGCCCCTCTCTTGGGCCTCGCGCCGCTTCCCTTTCCATCTGACTTGTCGCGACCGTAGTAGTTATAATAGCGATGATAATAGTAGTAATAGTACCCTCCGCGCTCGATGTCGACCTTGTTGAGAACCACGCCGAGAATGCGGGCGTTGGTGCGCGTGAGGGCCTCCTTGGCACGGGCCAAGGCGTTCGTGCGTGTTGCGCCGGCGGCGACCACAAGCACGACATGGCCCGTGGCAGCGGCGAGCAGCGCAGAGTCGGCTACCGAGAGCACGGGGGGACTGTCGAAGAGGACTATGTCTGCCTCGGCCTCTAGCGCCCGCATCAGCTTCTCCATCCGCGGCGAGCTGAGGATCTCAGCCGGATTCGGTGGCAATGGTCCGCTAGGGAGCACACGCAGGCCCTCGACGTGTGTGGGCACCAGAACCTGGTCCAGGCTGGCCTCTGGGTTGAGCAACAAGTCCGTCAGGCCTGGCTCCCGAGGGATCTCGAATAGCTTGTGCACTGTGGGTCGTCGCAGGTCGCTGTCCACCAGGATGACCCGCTTGCCGGCCTGAGCAAGGACAACGCCTAGATTCGCAAGCGTGGTGGTCTTGCCCTCGGACGGCCAGGCGCTGGTGACGACGACACTGGAGTGTGGACTGGCAAGGCCGGCGAACTGGAAGTTGGTGCGGAGCACACGGTAGGCCTCAGCGATTGTGGACTTACCGTCGGCGGCTGTCACAAGGCCCCGGTTGCGCTGTTTGATGTGGCGAATACGAGTGATTACGCCCAAGGTGGTGAGCTTCTGAGCGGTTTCGATTTCTTCGGGGCCTTTGACCGTGTCGTCGAGGTATTCGAGCAGGAACGCCAAGGACAAACCAAGCGCGAGGCCGGCTATCACCCCGAGCATCACATTAACCGTTGTTTGGGGCCGGATAGGTGCGCGCGGCATCTCGGCAGGAGAGAACAGATTGATGTTGTCGGAGTTGCGAGCGGCGGCCAGGCGGAAATCCTCGGCGCTCCTCAGCAGGATGACATAGCGTGTCTGGTAGCTAGAGAGAGTGGTCTCAAACCTGGTTTGCTCCACGCGGGCGAACTCGGGAATGTTCGCGTTGCGCGGGTCGCGCGGATCGCCAAGCGCGGAAATCGCCTTCTGTGTGTCGGCAATCTGCTTTTCCAGATCGGCGATCTGCACATCCAGATCGCGTTTGGCGCTTTGGTAACGGGCTTCCTGCTTTGCGGCCGTCTGCGCGATGAAGACTTCGGCGATCTTGTTTGCTACCGCTTGAGCCAGCTCCGGGCTACTGTGCTCGACGTAGACGCGAATGAGCTGGGTATCGCGTACCTGATCGACGCGACTCATGCCTAGAATGACTCCTGGCGATAGGGAAATGCCCAGCGCACTTGCTACCTCACGCGCCAGTTGTGGCGAACGCAGTTGCTCGACATAGGTCTTGGCCGCCCGTTCACCGTAGAGCAGTGATGCATACGCGTCGCTGCGCGGGTCGGCGCCGTAGTTGATCTCGATCGTGGACACCGCCTGATAGATAGGTGTGGAGTTGATGCTGAGGCCGTAGGTTCCACCGGCAACCAACGCCGTCGCGAGAATGATAAGCCAAATCCTTCGCCAGATGACCGCTACGGATCGACGCAGTTCCAAGTTACGAGTCCTCCCTGCAAGGTATCAATCCCTCTCGTTTAGCTGCTGGTTACCAGCTTTGGGCTTACTTCCCCAAGCTCGTTGCCGGCTCCGGCGCCTCGATAGGTGAGCGCTGGCGATGGATTATCAACTGTTCGAGCCGGGTCATGCTCGAACAGTAGGTGCCAAAGTTTGGCAACGATTGGCTCGTGGGCTCCTGCCCTCGCCAATTCCTCCAGCGCCTCGATATCGGCGTCCAAGTTCGCTACCTGTTCGAGGCGGGATACGAGCACCCCCTGGCGCCTGCTGGCGCTGGCCCTCTCCACCTCGGTCATGAGGACTTCCTGCAGCTTCTCGCCCGGACGCAAGCCGACGAAGGCGAGATCGATGTCTGAACCAAGCCGCAAGCCGGAGAGACGGACCAGGTCCGCGGCCAAATCGACGATCTTGATTGGCTCTCCCATATCCAGGATGAAGACCTCGCCGCCTTCGCTCAAGGCTCCGGCGTGGACGATGAGCTGCGCTGCCTCAGGGATGGTCATAAAATAGCGGGTTACGTCAGGATGGACGACCGTGATAGGGCCGCCAGCGGCGATCTGATCCAGGAAGAGAGGGACGACGCTCCCACGGCTGCCCAGCACGTTTCCAAATCGAACCGAGGCGTAAGCGTTTCCGGTTCGGTACGCAGACTCACATACAAGCATTTCAGCCAGCCGCTTTGTGGCGCCTAGCAGATTCGCAGGATTGGCCGCCTTATCTGTCGAGACCAGGATGAAGCGGTCAACCCCCGCCCTCTCGGCTTCGCGAAGCATCGTGTAGGTGCCGAAGACGTTGTTCGTAACTACCTCTTGGGCATGGCTTTCCATCAGCGGCACGTGCTTGTGTGCCGCGGCGTGGAATACTACGGTAGGCTGGTATTCTGACATTATTGCGCGGATACGGTGGGTGTCCCTGATGTCGGCAATGACAGGGGCGGTGGAAAGATTGGGCATTCGATGCCGAAGGTCCTTCTCGATATGATAGATGCTGTTCTCGCCATGGCCCAGCAGAATGACCAGTTCGGGAGAATAGCTTCCAATGCGACGACAAAGCTCACTGCCAATGGATCCTCCCGCGCCAGTCACCAAAACGCGTGCGCCACTGAGATAGTCGGCGATGGCCGAAGTGTTCAAGTTCACAGGCTCTCGACGCAAAAGGTCCTCGATTCTCACATCGCGCGACTGTTGCAAACTGACCGATCCGTTGATCAGCTCGTAGATACCGGGCACCGTTCGACACGGCACGCCGGCCTGCTGGCACAGGCTGAAGGTGTTGCGTACAACCCATCCGGAGGCAGTTGGCATGGTCATAAGCACCTGCTCGGCATGGTGGCGTCCCACCAGCGCAGGGATGTCCTTGCGGGTTCCCAGCACCCTGATACCGTGTACGAATACTCCATGCTTGTGAGGGTCGTCGTCGACGAAACCGACGGGTACCAGGCCCAGGCCCGGATTGTGGCGCATTTCGTCGGCGATTTTGGCCCCAGCGTCGCCGGCGCCAACCAAAAGGACGCGCTGGGTGGTGGGAGCCGGCGTGTGCAGCACGCGCGCGACACGATTGCTGGAGGAGCTGATGCTAAGAAGCTTTGCGGCCAGCCGAATGGTCCCCAGCACGTTGAAGGCCAGCAAGGCGTCAATCAGCAACACAGAACGGGGCAAGCCGGGACTTGTCGTCCCGGTGAGAGTCTCCCAGAGCCCGTCGTCGGCGAAAACGACGAACATCAGTGCGGTGAGAACAGCAGTTGACAGGAGGACTGCCTTGCCGAGAGCCATGACCTCGCGCCGGCCCGCGTAGCGCCAGGCCTGCGCATACATTCCTGTGCCCTTCAGCAGCGGCAGCCTTATCCCGGTTGCCAGAGCCATGAAGGCGATGCAGGTGGGCAGATACGTGACAAAGTCTCGGCCAAACCCATCGAAGCGCAAGGCAAAGGCGGCCAACGCTGCCAGAGGAATGAGTGCGCAATCGGCAAAGAACACGTGGCGATTGCGCAAGCTAGTGCGGCTAGCCCGTCTGAGGCTCGCCGTGAAAATGCGGACCTTGGGCATACGTCCGTTACGCCTTTTTGATAGATCCATTTTGAAGCACCCGCCGCTCGCTAACTTTCCGAACTTGATCGCCGCCTGGTCGTGCCGGACCCGCGGGAGAAAACAAACCCAGCCAGGCCGAGAGGGCTACAGCGCCCGCGACAAAGCTGGTGACCACCACAGCAGACTGAATACTCCAGGGTTGCTGTACCAGGAAAACGGCGCAGAGCCCAGCAAGAGCTGTGAGAAGCCACATTACCCGAACGGTAGCGGCGTGGCTGAGCCCCCGGGCGAAAATAAGGTCGTAAGAATGTCTCCGATCCCCATCGAACAAAGAGCGTCTCGATCGGAGACGGCGCACGATCGCCCCAAGTCCATCCAGTAGCGGGACGCCCAAGACGAGAAGAGAAGCAAGAGGCCAGGCAACAGAGGTCTGTCCTTGTGCTACCGTCACACCCAAGATGGCAAGTTGTGAACCGAGGAACAAGCTTCCCCCATCTCCCATAAAGATGCTGGCAGGAAAGACGTTGAAACGAAGGAACGCCAGGGCGGAGCCAATAAGCGCCGCAGCGAATGCCAAGGCCAGCGTATTGCCCTGAATCGCGGCCAGTGCTGCGAAGAAGCTCGCTGCCACAATGGCGACGCCTGCTGCCAGTCCGTCCATTCCGTCGAGGAAATTCAGCGCGTTCGTGAGAGCCACGAACCAGATTAGGCTGACGGCAAGGTCGAGCCAGATCGGCGGCAGGATGTGAGCCGCAACTCCCGCCACCAGAAGAACTATTCCAGTGGCTATCTGCCCGACGAGCCTGGCCAGTGGCGAGAGCCCACGAACGTCGTCGATTAGCCCAAGCACGAGAATAGAAGTGCCGGCGAGAATCGTGCCTAGCCATAGAAGCGGTGGCGCTTCGGCGAAGCCGACGACAACGCCGCCGGCGACGATGCCTGCCAGCCAACCGAGGTAGATAGCGACGCCCCCTGCACGTGGCACAGGGTCGCGGTGAATGCCGAGCTCCTTCGGCGCGTCGATGGCGCCGAGGCGATAGGCAAGCTGGCGCGAGACAGGCGTCGTTACAAACGTCACTGCAAACGACAGTAACAACATCGCCACATAGAGCATTGTCCGCCCTCTCCCAAGCGTACCCAGGGAATATCTTGGCTCCGAACGGGAAGGACCCGAGTACGCCTGCGCCTTCAGAAACTACTTTTGCTGCCGCACCACCACAGAGTCACCCTCGCGCAGCCCGCTAACTACCTCAGCATAGGTACCGTTTGTAGAGCCTACGACAACATTCACTTTGGAAGTGCTGCTCCCCGAGGGCACTTCGACGTAACGTCTGCCCTCGTCGCCCAGCAAGGCGCCCACAGGCAACAGAAGCACCTTGGATTTGATGACGTTAAACTCGACATCAGAACCCATACGAATGGTGGCGGGCGCCCTCTCGTCGCCGGCAAAGTCTAGTCGCACCTGGTAGACCTGCTTGCCCTGCCAAAGCATCGGCTTCGAAGGGATCTGAGCGACCTTTGCTTTGTACCGCTGATTGGGAAAGCCATCCATAACTAGTTGTGCATCTTGCCCAATGGAGACCTGAAGCATATCATCTTCGGGCACGTTGGCCTCGATCTCAATGTCGCTGGGATCGGCCAAGATCGCCAGGGTCTGAAAGGGATTCACCTTGTCGCCTGCGCGGACTTCGAGCGAGACTATGCTGCCGGAGAACGGGGCCACAAGCTTCAGGTCCTGCAAACGGCCCTGCAGGCGCGCGACCTCACCATCACGCAAGCTCACCTCAGCCTGGGCGCGCTTGATCGCGGCCTCGCGCTGCTCAGCACGGGTCTGCTCTGCCTGGAGCTCGTATTCGTGGTTGGACTTGGCCACCTGCATAACTGCCTCGGCGGCCCGAACCTCGGCCTCGAGAATGGCGATGTCCTCAGGCCTGGTGCCTTTCAACGCCCGATCCAGGTCGGCCTGAGCCGTTTGCAGATCGAGTGTCGCAGCGTGCAAGACTCTTGCCTCGGCAGAGGCCTGACCACCGCGCTGCCAACCAAAACGATCGTATTCATTCTGAGCCAGGGTGACTGCCACCCGAGCCTTTTCTACGGCCGCCCGGAAGGAGACGAGATCCTGTTCAGGCGGGCGAATCTTCGCCTTCTCTAGCCTGAGTTTGGCGGTGTCCACGTCGCGTTGCGCGGCGGTTATGGCGTCCGCCGCCGCCGCGATTCTCCCAGGAGCCAAGGGCACCTGCGCCTGAGCAAAGGCGACGCGCGCCATCTCAAGACTGAACCGCGCTGCCTGTATCTGATCTTCCAAGGCAGGGTCGTCCAACTCTGCTAGCAGCGCTCCCTTCTCGATTTGAGTCCCGATCTGGAGGTCGGACGACCTGATCCAGCCCGCGCGGCGAAAGAACAGAGGAACCTCGTTTCGGGCGACTACCCTACCTCGCAGCTTGAGCTTAACGGACAGGTCTGCTCGACTGACCTTCACCGTGGTCTCCGAACTAGCCGGGGATGGCGTAGGCGTGGGGGGAAGGATCTTAGAATTAGGAACCTGGCCGACGCCTTTCTCGGGTGGGTTGAGCAGCTCGCAACCAGTCATCAGAGCGAGGATCACGAAACTGAACACCAAGAGGCCAAGAATGCCATTCGCCAGAGTTCTCATGAGTCGCCATCCGAGTCCGATGTTAACCGCAAGAACGATGGAGGAGGGGGGCATTCTCTGATCAGGTCTTTGAGGTCCCGCTTGTAAAAGACCCGGGTGCTGCCTACCTTGTAACCCTTAATTGCCCCCTTGACCATCAGTTTGTACAGTTTCTGTCGACTACAACGGAGAAAAACCATCGCTTCCCTGAAATCCAAGATAAGTTCGTCGTCCTTAATCGTGTCCACTGGTTGATCACTCCACTTCCAGACTCGGCCGAGCCTACAATTCAGCGCAATGGTCACAGATCTCTCAACGGCTGCGTGCTCGCACTCCGTTGTTGAGCACCTCAAGAGAGAAGCGGCAACGCGGTTTCAAGGGATCGTTTAGCTGTGATGAGTGAGGTACTGCTGCGTTACGGTTTTGTTCCGCGCTATCCGGCACGACGTTACCGACTATAGCGGGCAACGGGCGGTTGGCAGCGGGCGAAGAAACGGGGCTCCGCCCGTCTGGTCCCAGATTGCTCCTGGAATGTGATACAAGAAGAAGCCTGATGAAATGAAGGAATGCACTCCCCCGATGCCGGTCCATCAAGTCGTGGCACTCAAGCGGGCAATTGGCCGCCGGCGGAACTCGCTGGCTTCGGAGGACATGCTACCGCCGATTCGACGTCTGCGCCGCTCGCGCAAGCCTCGATTTTGCAACCCAGCGATTCGTTTCCCTGTTCCCACATCGCGAGCCCAGATCGATTCGGGCAAAGGAGTACGACATTTGACAGGGTAGCGCCGTGCACCAGACCAACGAGTGGGCGAAGGTGCAGACCATTCAGCGCCGGCCGCTGTTCGTTTGCCGAAAAGGGCGCCCGAAACAGAGGTAACCGTATCGTATCCAGCTCAGCCGAACGATCGTGCCTGATCCAGCCTGAAGAAGTGTGCACATCTTAGCATAAAGAAAAGAGTACTGTCAAGTGCTTAATCGTATTTTTTTGATCTGCGCTATCTGATATAGTCGCATTGCGAACTATTCTGTTTCACCGATCAGAGTGGGGTGGGTGGAAACCTAGATAGTAGCCTTTCTCTAAGCTTCATCTCAGCTTGCTCTAAGGTACGGGACTTATGTTTGCTCTATGACCAAGAAAAGCCGGAAGCAGACGCTACAGGTTCAGAGGCGAGAGGGAGGAGCGCGGCGGAGCAAGGTTTGGCTAGCAACTGCTGTTGTTGCGGCCATCTCGGCTATCGTGATCGCGCTCATCGCATTTTCTCCCCAGCCGGCGAGCGCGAAGCCAAGAGTTCCACTGAGCTCCGACTCCAAGGTTGGCGACATGCACACATTCTTCAGCCCGACCTGACACGATTGCCCACCCTTCGTGGAAGAGGTACTGAATCCAGCGGCGAGAGGTCGTGGATGGTCCAAGGTGGTTTCGCACAACTTCCAACAACCGGACGGAATGAAGGCCCTCACGACCATGGCGGACGCGACGGCGCTCCCGAAGGACTTCAGTAGCTACATGTTCACTTTTGTTCAGCGGGAAGATGCGATCGTCGTGCTGCTTGGCCACCCTCCGCTGGGGCTGATCGAGCAGGCTCTAAAGACGCCAAGGCTGCCCTCCAAGGTTATGATCAATCAAGAAGAGATGCACGAAGCCCCCACGACGTACGATCTCTGGCCCTTTGACGGGGAGGTCAAGCGTTTTGCCATCAACGTGCCCCTGGGAGATGCGCTACGGCAAATTGGTGCTTTGAGGTGATCAGGCTGCGTCTGCCAGTTCTCCCGTGTCTAGCTCATCGCGGCACGTTCCATTGGAAGCTACGTTCCTTGACACCAGCGACGTCGCAGATCACAAGCTCAACAAGAACATGTATCAGGCCTTCTTGGTGGCAAACGTAACATTCCTGGCCCGCTCTGGTCGCTCGGCTCGAATGGCCAACCAGGCAAACCCTGCTGCATAGGCGATCCAGAAAAGGGCCAGGCCGGCGAAGGACAGAACACGGAACATCCACACCAGGCCGGCCGGCATCAGGACGGCATCGGGATTTGGCGGAAACGCTGTGTACAACAGCAACGCCGGCGCAGCGTAGGCCCCCAGCACGATTGCCCACTTCGACCATGTGCTTCGACCTCTGGCACTAGGGCGACTCAGATGCCGTTGAATCACAAAAGCCAGGCAAGTGATCACCACCGAGAGAGCGATGAAGGCCAGGTATAAGATCTGTCGATACTGAATAGTCTCCGGATCGCCCACGCCCGGCGGATTTGCGGGATACTTCAGGAAGGGGAAAAGGGCCACCGACCAACCGGTGAGCAGCGCCAGGACTGAGCTGCGCAACGACGTACTCATATCGTGCAGCCGATTCTGCACAAGATGATACGTCACACTAAAAAGAAGACCCCACGTGAGCCCGTACATCAGGAAGCCCAGGAACAGTCCTCCCCGCTGTGTATTGCGGTCCACCAGGAGGGTTTCGCCGGTAGCCTCCTGGATCTGACGTAGCGATTTCTCTATTTCTATCGAGCGCTCGATGATGGGCTCGGTTAGCACGAGATGGAATACTGCCACCAGCAGCCCAGCTATCAACCCTACGATGACCGCGCTCACGATAATGCTCCCTAACGATCTTGATGCCATCACCTCTCCTCTCAACTCGTGGCTCTCATCTCACCCGTGTGTAGACACTAGACAAATTCAGTAGTGGTGATGAGGAAGGCTGCGAGCTGATCGCCCGTAGTTAGAGCAGCCCTCCTCAGGTCTCTCCGCCCAACACCACAGGTGTACGCGGAGTCCGTGAGCGGACGACCACTTACAGTAGAAGATGCGAAACCTCGCCTACTTTAGTCCCTGGTTATCAATGGCAGGGAAAACCGGCCGCGTGCCGTGCATCGTGGACGATCTCGTGAACCAGGTTGTGATCGAAAGCGACGTTTCCCTGGACCAACGACAAGAGTAACCCCTGATCGAGCGCCAGGATGTAGAATGCTAGTAGGCCCACCAGAAGTGCGCCCGTGGGAATTCGCCAGTCGTGTGTCGCCACTGGCGTAAAGACATGTCCCATCGAAGATACTCCTCCTTCAAATCAAAGCGATCTTGGTAACGCTCGTAACAATAAGAAGTGAACGGTGGCATCACCTCCTTCCGACTTCGCCTCTGGCTCCGGCATACCAAATTGGGCCTTGCGCTGGCAGCAAGCAAGCTAACATGCCAGAGGCTTTACAAAACTGTTCGACGGCCAATCAGGAGCGGGCCAAGGATGTGGTAAAAGATGCAAGGCGTAACAGAAACACCCTGTCCTTCGCCAGACCAGGGGCAACAAAACACCCCCAGCCCTTGTACAATGACAGGGAGGGGGAGTCTTCTTCGACTACACCTGCCCGCACCTTTCCTCGAAGGCCGTCAGCACGCGGCAGAGGCGGTAGGCCTGGCTTATCGGCGTTGACCGAATCACAGTTGCGGGACAGCACCGGAATCACACCGGATTTCCCCTCGCGAGCCCCAATCCCGGCTGGAGCATCTCTGCCAACACTATTCAGTTGTGGATCACGTGACTATATGGTAGCAGGCCCACTCCTGCTTGTCAAGTGCCGTCATCCCAAGTAGCGTACGCTAGATTGCAACAATGCCCCAGTTGCAGGAGGCGCAGTCCGTCCCCTGTCTCGGCAGCACGAAACGGCCGCTTGGCATGGATTTTGTCGCCGTTACGCGCGAGCCGTGTCAGCCTGGGTCAGCAGGTTGTAAATCGCGGCAAACGCTGCGCCAAACAGCCAGGCGCCCGCGGTCACCGTAACGAGCCCGACAATGAACCCTGGGAGCGTCACGAGCGCAACGAGACCGGCCAGGTTCAGCAGTGACCAGGCCTCCATGAGTGCCATAAACGCACCTGGGGCTGCCAGGGCAATTACCACACCTATCAAGTAGCAAACCGCCGAAATCGCCGCCAGGGCGGTGGCGAATGGCACGATTCTGATCATACTATCGCCCTCCTTCCGTGGACTCTCCAGACCCAGGCCGCAGAATGCGTGCCGTCGCACAGCGATGAGAGCGGCACAAGTCGTGCTGGTTGTGCCAGCTTCCGTCGATCTATGATTGACAATCGTACTACAATGGAATATGATCTAGCCGCTTTACGATGAGCGGTCGTACTACAGCAACAAATAATGTGGCTAGCGGCGAGTGCTCATCTTGCCCACTCAGACGGAGAGCTTATTGGAGGTTTATGGATGTCGCATTCGACCAGTAGGCATTTTTCCAAAGCCGGCCGTGCTGATGCGCGGCCCAAAGAGCAGAGGAGCGGCGGCGGTCTGTCGCGGCGTTGGCTCGTGCTCGGGCTAGCGCTCTCTCTCGTAGCCGCTACTGTGGTGTACCTAATGGCCAGACCCAGCGGCGACACACCGCTCGCCGTGCTCCAGGCCAGCGACTTTCACGCGCTGGCGCTTAGCCCTGACGACGCCAACGTCGTCTTGTTCGGTCACCATAACGGCGTCATGCGCAGCGACGATGGTGGCCGAACCTGGCGCTCGTTGGTCTCACGCCGCAACTTCGATGCTATGGGACTGAACATTAGCCCAGCTAGCCCGCGCCAGGTGTACCTGGCTGGCCACGACATCCTTTATGCCAGTATGGACGGCGGTGTCGCCTGGCAGCCACTCGCCAACAATCTGCCGGGCAGCGACATTCACGGCTTCGCGTTGAGCCCGGATGAGCCCAACCGGCTCTTCGCCTACGTCGTCGGCTATGGCGTGTTCACCAGCTCTGATGGCGGCAAGCAGTGGCAGAAGCAAAGCGACCAGTTGCCAAAGGACGTTATGGCGTTGGTGGCTGGTTCCACCCAGACGCTTTTCGCGGGGAGCATGAGCAAAGGCGTGCTGAAGAGCGTCGATGCTGGTAAGACCTGGACTCAGAGCAACAAAGGTCTCGGCGGCTCAAACGTGGCAGCTTTGGCGGTCGACCTAACGAATCGGCAGACAGTCTTCGCCGGCACCGACAGCGGCCTGTACCGAAGCGACGATGTTGGCGCGAGTTGGCGCAAGCTGCCCTTCCCCGGCAAGAATGTTGTCACCCTTGCGATCAGCCCAAGCAATGCCAAGGTCGTATTGGCCATCGAGTTTGTGCGCGCGGGTGAAGGACGGTTGTACCGGAGCGAGGATGGTGGCTCGACGTGGGGAGGGAACCTATGACGAGCCGGGATCTTGGTCGTCTCGCCTGGGCCGCCTTCGCCCTTGCGGTCCTGTTCCTCGCGGGCTCGTTTGCTTACGCCTACGTGTTCGGGGACGCGGCCGTTCAGGCAGAGCGGGTGGACCGGCCGTGGTATGGTAATTGGGGCCTAGTGGTCTTTGCCGTGCTCTTCTTCTCTGCCTTCGTGCTGGCATTCCTGCGCTCGCCACGGCGCCGTGAGTGGCGCCACCTGGGGCTAGCCGAGGCCTACCTGGTAGCCCTGTTCGCCGAGATGTTCGGCCTGCCACTCACCATCTACCTGGTAGGGTCAGTGCTGGGAGTGAACCTCGGCCTGGGCGGGCTTGAGGGGCACCTCTGGGCTGTGCTGCTCGACCGGCTTGGCTTTGTCCCGCTGGCCCAGGGTGTAGCTCTCGTGATGGCGATTAGCTCTGTGCTGATCGTCTTTGGATTGGCGTTGATGGCCGCTGGCTGGTGGCAGGTCTGGCGAGCGAAGGGAGAGCTTGTGACTACTGGCCTGTATCGCTTCGTGCGCCATCCCCAGTACATTGGGTTCTTGCTCGTGATCGTCGGCTTCCTGATCCAGTGGCCGACGCTGCCAACGCTGGCGCTGTTTCCATTCCTGGTCGTGATGTACGTGCGACTGGCCCGGCGGGAGGAACGCGAGCTAGCGGCACATTTCGGCGAGCGTTGGACCGCCTATGCCGCTCGCACGCCTATGTTGTTTCCCGGATGGTCAAGGACGGGCAGATAGCGTGGTCACCGCCTGCTGACGGAGGCGGACGTGGTATTTCATAGTGGCGATGATCGGTAGGCAGTGACGCTTACATTCGCCAGCGGAAAGGAGCTTGCGATGACCGAACCGGAAATCAATACACTGCGCCTGGATCGGCCAGGCGTTCGCGCTGCCTTGGGCGATCTCGAGGCGGAGGTCATGGAAGCGGTGTGGCGGAAGCCCGGCAATGAGGGTATTACCGTTCGTGAGGTCTGGGAGGGGATCCACGCTCAGCGGGACATAATGTACACGACGGTAATGAATACGATGACCCGCCTGGCCCGCAAGGGGCTGCTGGCGGCCGAGCGCAGCGGAACGGCCTACGTCTATCAGGCGGCGCTGAGCCGAGACGCGTTTGTCGAACGGTTCGTCGGCGAAGCATTGGAGCGACTGCTGGCGAATTTCAGCGGCGCCACCCGGGCGCACTTGCGGCGACTGGACGACCCGGCTTTGCAGATGCGATTGGAACGGTTGCTGGAGAGCATCGAGCGGCGGCAGGCGGCCGAGGAGACAGAGTAGTGCACACGCTTTTCCTCCTGTCGGCGCTGCTGCTGGCTGGCGTGTTAGGTGGCCTTGGTGCGCTGGGGCTACGACTCGCTCCTGTCGGGGCACGACGTCCGCTGGCTTTAGTTGTGTTGGCCGCACCGCCGTTCGTCTTGGGGCTGGCAGGCTTCCACATTGTCCCGCGCTTCTGGCCAGAATGTGCCCCAATCGCCGGTTGGGATCTGGTGGCCAGCTCAGCCCTGGTGCTGGCGGTTGGGAGCATTGCTGTGATCGCCGTCGGCGTGAACCTTGCGCGCCTGATGTTAGTCGAACGACTGCTAGCGGTTTGTCCGCCACTTGGCGAAGGGGGAATTGCACCGACTGTTGCCCGGTTAGGTGGGCGCCTGGGCATCAACACGCCATTGTTGCGGGTGCTAGAGGTCGACCTGCCGTTAGCGGTCGGCGGCGGACTGCGGCAGCCAACCATCGTGCTCTCGCGCTGGTTGATCGAGCGACTGGAGCATCGTGAGGTGGAGGCAGTGCTCGCCCACGAGCTGGCCCATTTGGCACAGCGAGATTACTTGACGCGTTGGCTCGGGCGCCTGCTGCGCGATATGATGGTCTACCTGCCCGGCGCTTGGTATGCCTTACGCGTGCTGGAGGCCGACGAGGAGCTGGTGGCCGATGCCCTGGCCGTGGAGGCCACAAACCGGCCGCTGGCGATGGCGAGGGCGCTGGGGAAGATCTGGCGTGGCAGCACTCAGACGCAACCACTCGCCATTGCTGGCCTGCCCGGCTATGCCGGGAACGCGACGTTGCTGGAAGAGCGCCTGAGCCGCCTACTCGACGATAGGGCGAAGTGCCCGTCTTCACTTGCTGCCTGGCTATTAGCTGGAGTGGGCCTGGCACTTGTCACGGGATTAGTGCCTCGGTTGCTGGCGGCCAGTGCGTTCCCGCTAGTGTGCAGCGCACATTCGTTTTGAAGGACGACATGGACGTTCTAACGCTTTTCGGGCTCGATGTTTCTGGCGTGGATGCGATAACCCTGTGCACACTGGTGGCAGTGGGTCTGGCCGGCCTCATTGTTGGCGGCTTTGTCCTCCTCTGTCGAACCGCGCGGGATGCGCACCGGTTGGCAGGTATCACGCCGGAAGGGCAGCAGGATCTCGGGCTGCCGGCCTTGTGGCGGCTGGGACGCGCCTTGCAGCACGGCTCGACGCCGGCATCTGAGAACGAACCTAGCCAAGCTGGTCGAATCCCGTAGCAACAAAGGAGAATCTATCAGATGAAGACGTGTTTGAACTGGAAAGTGCTTGCTGGCCTCGCGGTGGCGGCCGTCGGGATTTACGCGTTTGCTCCGAACTTCGGGCTGGGCGCGTTGCCGCTACTGCTGCTGGCGGCATGCCCGCTTTCGATGCTGTTGATGATGTGGTTTATGGGCAAAGGCATGGGGGGAGGTCAGTGCGAGCAGCAGGGGCAGCAGGTGCCCAAAGCCGCGGGCACAGCCCTGACGCGGGAAGAGCAGCTAAGGCAACTGAAAGAGCAACTCTTGATGGTGCAGGCGCAGCAAGCGGCACTTGCCGCCCAGATCAAGACACTGGATCAAGCCGAGCCGCCACAGTCGACCTCGAACGACGACGGTTCGGGGGAGGCTCCGCAGGGCCTGCCGGTGGCGGCTGCCATCTCAAGCGGGGATGACGGCGAGACCTCCCTGGCACGAAACTAGCGAGAGACGGCGAAGATGGACCTGCGGGAGCTCGCACTTAACTGGTACACCCTCCTGACGACGGTCAACGCTGCCGTCAGCGAACCGCTGTTATCCCTCAGCAACAGCATCGGCGTGCCCATCGTCGCGGCGTTTCTCTTGGGCCTGCTCGGGGCAACATCGCCGTGCCAGGTCTCGACGAACGCCAGCGCGCTGGCGTTCGTCGCGCGGCGTTTGGATACGCCACGAGCGCCGGTGTTTTCGGCATTGGCATATCTGCTCGGCAAAATGTTGATCTACACGCTGGTAGGAACGGCCGTAGTGTTAGCTGGACGGGAGTTGGCCACCGGCACTATCCCGATTATCGTCGTCGCTCGAAAGGCGCTTGGACCGCTTATGCTCCTCATCGGTCTCTTCATGCTGGGCGTGTTGCGGTTGAACGTGTCGATCGGTCACGGGCTCAGCTCATGGCTTCAGGAGCGAGCTACTGGCGGTGGCTTACGCGGGAGCTTTCTTCTGGGTGTCGCGTTCGCCCTGGCCTTTTGCCCGACCCTGTTCTGGCTCTTTTTCGGCCTGACCATCCCGATGGCATTGCGCTCGCCATTCGGGCTGCTCTATTCGCCGGCCTTCGCGCTTGGCACGACGTTGCCGCTGCTGGGCCTCACGGCTTTGATCGTGCTGGGCATCGGAAACGGGGCTGGTCGCTTCCGGGGTTTGCGCCGCGCCAATCGAATTCTCGAGCGAGTGGCTGGAGTAGTCTTGGTTCTGGCCGGATTTAACGACATCTTCACCTACTGGTTCCTGTGAGGTGACCGAGGTGAACGAACTTGTACCGCGGGTTGGATGGCTCGTGGCCTTTAGCGCGGGGTCCTCTCCTTCCTTGCGCCGTGTGTCGCGCCGACAGCCGATTCCAGAACGTTGCCGCTACTACCTCTCTCAAATCTGCTGCAGATTCAGGCGCCTCAGTAGCTGTGCATTTAGAGCCACGATGACCGTGCTTACAGACATAAGCAGCGCGCCGACAGCCGGGATTAGCACAATGCCAATAGGAGCAAGCACTCCTGCGGCAAGAGGCAGCGCCACGACGTTGTAGCCCGTCGCCCAGAGGAGGTTCTCGATCATCTTGCGGTAGCTGGCTCGGCTAAGCTCGACCACACGGACGACGTCGCGAGGATCGTTCTTCACTAGTATGATGCCCGCGCTTTCTATCGCCACCTGCGTGCCCGCGCCGATGGCGATTCCCACGTCGGCGGCAAGCAGCGCCGGGGCATCGTTTACTCCATCGCCGACCATCGCCACGCGAAGATCCCGCCGGCGCAGATCTCTCACCTTATCCACCTTTTGCTCCGGCAGCACCTCGGCAAAATACTCGTCGATCCCCAGTTCTCGTGCAACCGAGCGAGCTACATCCTCGCTGTCGCCGGTCAGCATCACCACCCTGACCGCCATTTGTCGCAGCTTTGCCACCGCTTGATAGGACTCGGGCCTGATGACATCGGCCAACGCGATCGCGGCTTGAGGACGACTGCCCATAGTCAGGTATACGACGGTCTTGCCTTCTTGTCCCCATCGCTCCGCCTTCTGCTGCAATTCAGCGGGCAACGTTTGCCCCAGGAACTCCAGCAGCCGCGGCCCACCCACCTGCACCGATCGTCCGTCCAGATTCGCCCGAACACCTCGGCCGGGGAGGGACTCGAAGCCCGCCACAACTGGCCGACGCACCCCGCGTTGTTCAGCTTCTGACCGGATGGCTCGAGCGATCACGTGTTCTGAATCCCCCTCCGCCGCGGCGGCCAGCGCCAGAGCCTCGTTTTCGGGCAGCCCTTCCGCGGTTGCCACACCTACCACGCCAAACTCACCGCGCGTCAGCGTGCCGGTCTTGTCGAGCACCACGATATCCAGCTCCCGGGCCTGCTCCAGGGCCAATCGCTCGCGAACCAGGAGCCCACTACGCGCAGCCAGGGTCGTGGAGATGGCAATGACCAGCGGTATGGCCAGGCCAAGAGCGTGGGGGCAGGCGATAACGAGCACCGTAACCGTTCGCTCAAGGGCGAAACCGACAGATTGGCCAAGCACAAGCCAGCCGACGAAAGTGATAGCGCTAGAGCCGATCGCAACGAGCACCAGCCAGTAGGCTGCTCGGTCCGCCAGCGCCTGGGCTTGCGAGCGCGACTTCTGCGCTTGTTCTACAAGCCTCATAATGCCCGCTAGCATCGTTTCCTCTCCTACCTTCGTCACCCGTACTCGCAACGATCCCTCGCCGTTGATTGTACCCCCTATGACCTCGCTGCCTGGAGCTTTGGACACTGGCCGGGATTCACCCGTGATCATTGCCTCGTTCACGGAGGATTCCCCCTGGGCCACCTCACCATCTGCGGCAATTCTCCCCCCGGGCCGGACGAGGACGGTATCCCCTACGCGTAACTCCTCGATGCGCACTTCCTCCGTCCTTCCATCCACAATCCTCTCGGCGGTATCCGGTAGCAGCTTGGCCAGCTCGGCCAGCGCTCCCCGCGCCCTTCCCACAGCGCTTAACTCGATCCAATGTCCGAGTAGCATAACAACAACTAGAGTGGATAGCTCCCAGTACAATGGCTCGCCGCGAAGGACAAACTCCGTTGCGACGCTATACAGGTAGGCAGTCGTGATAGCCAGGGCCACGAGAGTCATCATACCCGCGGTTCGCATCGAAAGCTCCATCCGGGCGCCGCTCAGAAAGATGCCGCCGCCGTAAAAGAAAACGATGCTGCCCAGCACAAAGGGCACGTACTGCGAGCCAGGGAAGGTTGGGGTTCTGAAGCCAAACACATCCTGGATCAGATCGGTGTAGGCGAGAATTGGCAGCGTAAGCACGAGGCAGACCCAGAAGCGCTGGCGAAAGTCTTCAGGCCGATGCTCGTGAGCAACGGCGTGGCGCATAGGATGGCCGGCCATAGGTGGCTGATGTCGCTCCACCATATGATAATCTCCACTGCAAACTGAACTGGTCCACTACAAACTCGAGTATGATGCGGCATTTGCTGTGCCATCCCTTCTGCCACTCGTAGCGCCGGTCACGGCACAAATCATGCAGCGTGGAGGTAGGCGCTCCAGTCTGCAAAGCTGGAGCGCCAAAAATGCGGCAAGAATGGAGGCAAGCTCCTACAGTTAGCCCGACGATGTAACGGCCGACAGATGAAAACCTTTCTTGAGCCGGGGAGGTGATGGACCATGCAAGTTACAGAGAGAACGGCAGGTTCGCAAGCGATCGGCGCTCTATTGGTGGCACTGGTTGGAGTGGGGCTCGTTGTCTATGGGCTCTGGTTCATAATCCAGAACTTCAAGACGCTCATCGAGATCGGGCTCTCGCCCGACGAGGTAGGCAAGACTGGGGAGCAAATCCGGACCTTCTCGCCAGGGGTCTACAACTACATCAGTCACGTCCAGGTCGCCCTCGGCGGCTTCATCGCCGCAACCGGCGTGGCGATTGCTTTCATGGCCTGGTACGGGGTGCGACGCGGGGAGAGTTGGGCGTGGTGGGGCGTTGTGATCACGACTGTCGCCTGGGTGGCTATCGCCACCCCTTTCCATTATGTATATGGCTTCGGCACGCTGGCGCACCTTGGTCCGACGTACTTCGCCCTGGCTTTCGTGGCGATCGGAGGGTACCTCACCAGGCCGTGGCGATAGGGCGCCATCTCAGGAAAGCCGTAGCTCCTGGGGTCGGGGGCAAGGTAAACCAGAGTTGGGAGTGTAGCGCAGCGCGTTCGAGACCAGGTTGCGGATCACCTGCTCGATCCTGTCGGCATCCGCAAGCACGTTAGGGAACGTACAGTCGAAACTCGCTCGCCGTGGCACGGTTCGCCAGGAATGCCACTGTAGACATCGAGACAGCAACAACCAGGGCGAAGGCTCCGATCAATTGAATCCGCAGACTACGCATCTCTGCCTCTTCGGCGCACCTCCTGGTTACTTGCCACAGTCAGGCTTCCTCCGAAGAGCTGTAGCGAGTGCATTCGTAAACGCCCTTTGCCACGTCTGCCAGCAGGCCCTCGGCAAGGCCCAGAATCGTGGCGACCCGCGCATCGCTCAGTTGATAGCGAACGTAGCGGCCCTCTTGTTCGCAGGTGACCAGTCCACATTCTCGGAGACAGCCGAGGTGGTTAGAGACGTTCGACTGGCTCAAGCCGGTGGCTTCAACGATCTCTGTGACCGTCAGGGGACCGCCACGCAGCGCATCGACAATCGACAGACGGGAAGGGTCGGAAAAGCCGCGAAAGAGCTTCGCTTTCAAGCCGATGGCTTGAGCATTAGCGGCGACCGGCATAGGCTACCTGCAACGTATCGATATATCACTAGGCAATGATATGATACCTGCGCTTGTATCACGTTGTCAAGAGCGCAGCAGACGAGATGAGTTGGCCAGAATGCCGAGGTCAGGCAGGGACTGGGCCGCAGCAGCAAGAATGGGCGGCAGGAAGCCCAGGGCAGCCAGCGAGAGCCCGACAAGGTTGTACACGGCAGTGAAAGCGATGTTCATCTTCACCACTCGCATCGTGCGACGGGCAATGCGTAACACTTCGGGCACAAGCATCCAGTCTTCGCGCATCAATGCCAGATGAGCGGCTTCGATGGCCACGTCGGTTCCAGCGGCACCCATCGCGATGCCGACCTCGGCCTGGGCCAGCGCTGGCGCGTCATTCACGCCATCGCCCACCATCACGACGGTACGGCCCTGGGCCTGGTATTCTTTCACGATGGCGATCTTGTCCTCCGGTAAGAGATTGGCGCGGTAGCGTACGCCAATGCGCTCGGCAAGAGCGGCGGCCGTCCGCTCGTTGTCGCCGGTTAGCAGCTCGACGTCCCTGAGGCCGAGGGCTCGCACAGCGTCGAGAGATGCTGGGACCTCCGGTCGTAGGGTGTCGGCAGCGGCAAGCACGCCGGTCACCTCACCATCCCTGGCCACAAATAGCAGGGTTTTCCCCTGTGATTCGAGTTCGGAAACGATGGGGAGGGATGAAGCCTGGAGAATCAATCGGCGGTTGCCGACAGCAACTATGCCGCCCATTGATGCGGGCGCGCACGCCGTGGCCCGGGATAGCTTCAAACTGCTCTTGCTCGAATACGGGTAGGCCACGCCTCCTCGCCGCATCGCGCACGGCCTCCGCCAACGGATGTTCCGAGTAACGCTCCGCGGCGAATCAGAAAGGTGAGTGCCGTGATGCCCGCCACGAAGGGCAGGAAATAGGCCGAAAACCTGTCGGCGATGCGCTGCACATCCGCCCGGTGCGCTTCGGCTTCCTCCACCATCTTGACGACGCGCCCGAAGGTGGTATCCGCTCCCACGTGAGTGGTGCGGACGCGAAGACCGCCCAGGCGCGCCAGAGTGGCGGCGAAGACCCTGGCGCCCGGCCCGACCTCGACAGGCATCGACTCGCCGGTGATGGCCGCCTGATCCACTGTCGCGTGACCACCCACGACTTCGCCGTCCACCGGGATGTTCTCGCCCGGCCGCACGACGACCGTTTCTCCAACCTGCACTTCGGCAACGGGCACTTCCTGCTCCACGCCGTCACGTTCCACTCGTGCGGTCTGGGGGGCCATCGCCGTAAGGTTCTTCACCGCGCGGCGGGCACGTTCAGTGGTGAAGTTCTCGGCGTAATCGCCGATACGCATAAAGAACACGATGACGGCTGCCGTGGCCCATTCACCGACCACGATGGCGGCCAGGACTCCCAGCGTCATCAACGTGTGGGAGATGATCTGCACCTTGAGCGCGGCGCGGACGACGTTGCGGAATACGGGGTAGCCGCCGACAAGAACGATAGCCAGGCCGATGGGCCAGGGCACACGTTCGGTGAAGGCTTCGAATAGTCCCAGCCACTCACCGACGACGACTACGAACAGCACCGCGCCAAAGACTATGCCGAATAGGGCGAGAATGCGGTTGGTGAAATCGCCAAGCGGCGATGGAGCAGACTGAGGCTCGGCGGCAGTGGCGGCTACCGAATAGCCCGCTCCTTTTACCACTTTGTGAATGGCCGGCAGGTCCACAAGCGCGGGGTCGAGCCGGACGACAGCTTTCTCCGAAGACAGAAAGACCTCGACCGACTCGACGCCAGGGAGCGCCGAGATAGCGTGCCTGACGTGTTGCGTGCATTCCGTGCAGTCCATCCCGCGAATAGGAACCTCAATGGTTTTCGGCGAAGTGTTCAGTTGCGACGTCTCCACGATATTGACATATCATTATCTGATGATATAATACTCGCGGAGATACGGGTTGTCAAGACCAAGTGTATCGCCATCGTAAATATGGGCGCGGCCTTCTTGGCCGGGCTGGCCCTCTTCTACGTCATCCGCGAGATTATCGTGAATGCCTGACTGAATCTTTCCGGCGATTGAAAAAGGCTATTGACATTCCAGTTGCTGGAATGTGTATGATAGTCTCCGAAAGGAGGTTGATATATATGCTGCGAAAGTTGAGGATCGGCCAACTGGCGGAAAGAGTGGGGATGCATCCGAAGACCATACGCTACTATGAGGACATAGGTCTGATCCCAAAGGCGCAGCGCGATAGCTCGGGGTACAGGGTGTATCCGGAAAGTGAAGCTGCCCGTCTCAAACTCATCTCGAGGTCGAAGTTGCTGGGGCTCTCCCTGAAAGAAATCAAAGAGATCACCGACTACGCGGCGGCCGGCCGCTGTGATAATGCGCAATCACGGCTCGCGGCGATGATCGGCGGCAAGATCAGCGAAATAGACGCAAGAATCGCCGAACTGGTTGCACTCAAGGTGGACCTGCAAAGGTACGAGCTCGAACTCGCGTGCCGCACGCAGGATGTACCGCAACCAACAGGCAGGAGAAGCCTGGCCGATTGTATCTGTGTCGGGGACGGCACCGCAGGTGCAGATCGGAGAGACCTATAGGGCCTTAGCTGCTCTCTGGTACCGGAATGCGTAAGGATACGAATACTCAAGAAAGGAGGTTGCCAAATGGCCGACAAGGACAAGAAGGGGGCGAATACCAAGAAGGACGCCAAGAACTGCGGCTGCGGCTGCATCGCAGACAAGAAGTAAGCCGCCGAACACCGTCACGAAGAAAAGGGGTGGCGCCACCCCTCTAGTTCCATGACGAAGCTTGGGCAAAAGGGCGGAGCCAGATACCTCAGCGGGAGGCAGTCTGGCTCCGGTTAGCGATTCCCTCACCGAATCAGAGCGGTTGGCCAAGCCCGGCCGCCCGCAAGGTAGCCTCATCAGGACCGCGCCCGGCGCAGCAATCGGCAAGCTTGCCGTCGATCACAACGGCTGGAACCGAACGAATGCCCAGATCCCTGGCTCGGGTCTGGACCTCCGGGTCGTGCAGGTCCAGAACGCTGACCTCACACGATGGGCAGGCGAGCCGATTCACCATCTGGATCGTCTCCTGGCAGACAGGGCATCCGGCGCTGAAGACCTCGATCTTGCGTCTGCTAGTCACCATTGTCACCTCCTTTCCCCACACAATGATCGGATAGTTGTGCTAATGATCTGTCTCTCGTGTGACTCATCTTCCTCGACAACTCAGCAATGAGGGTGGGCGTCACGCTTCCTCGGCTGTGCCCAGTGCCCGCAATATCGGACATTCGCTGGTCGGGCCAAGTCCGGCGCACGTCAACACGAGTTCCGATAAGACTTCCCTGATCCTCTCCAGATCTCGAATCCTCGCTTCGACGTCGGCGAGCTTCGCCTGTGCCCGTTTCTTGATGTCGCCGCAGTCGACGTCAGGGCCTGTCTGCAAAGAGAGAAGTTCCAAGATCTCCCTGAGCGAGAAACCAAGCTCCTTAGCCCGCTTAATGAACTCGATTGTGGTGGCGACGTTCTGCGAGTACCGCCGGTATCCCGACTCGCTGCGCGGCGGCTCGGGTATGAGTCCCCTTCGCTCGTAATAACGAACCGTTTCCACGTTCACCCGTGCCATTTTGGCCAACTGGCCTATCGTGAAATCTCTCATTGCCCCTGCCTCCATTCAGATCATAGTATAAACCATTGGCCTTGGTACGGAGTCAAGTGTTTCTGGCACCGGTGCTCCGGATATGCTTGGGAGTCAGTCCTGCGTTATCATGTAGGTTCGCAGTTTCCTTGTTGACATCGTTACTTCTTATGGTGTAACATACGGATATCCCGATATATGTGAAGAGTAGCTTCTCAGGAGGTGAGAGGGTGCAATCCTTGGAAATGCCTGCCCGGCACGTCGAACTGCAGACGGAAGTATTGAGCAAGTTCTTCCGCGGCTTGGGCGATCCCACGCGGGTGAAGATCATCGAATATCTCCTCGAAGGAGACAGGAGCGTCGGCGAGCTCGTGGCTTTGCTTGGCTCCCCGCAAGGTCGTGTCTCGACGCACCTGGCCTGTCTCCGCTGGTGTGGCTACGTCTCGTCGTTCAAGAACGGACGCAACGTCTATTATCGTGTCGACGATCAGCGTGTCAGGGACATCCTGCGCCTCGCCAAAGAGATGATCTTTGAGAATGCGCAGCGGATCATCTGCTGCAACATTATTCGCTAGTTTCCTAGTTTCTCATTTTGCACCAGGGGTGAGAAATGACTAATTCCAGCCCTGCACAACTCAAGAAGATGGTGGAGTCCATAACCGCCGACGAGAAGGCCGTGCTGTTGGCAGCCTTCGACGCTATTCTTGCGAATTCGCCTGCGTCTCTCCAGTGGCTTTCGGAGCGCGCAGGCTTGGCTCCCGATGCCGTGGCCGACGCGACAGACAATCTTGTCGAACTGGGCCTCCTGGTCCGCGATGACGCAGGGGTGGTCGTCGGTAGCTGGGGCCTGACGCTCGTGCCCACGAGCCATCGGCTCCGCATGCTGGGCAACAGCTACTATGCGTGGTGCGCCGAGGATGCCGTGGGCATACCTGCGGCGCTCAAGGTAGATGCTGCGATAAACTCTTCCTGCTTTCGATGCGGCCACAAGGTAGCCATTGAGCTGCAGCGTGGAGAAGTTGTTAAAGCAGCTCCGCAAGGGATTCGTCTGTGGATGGCTGAAGCAGAGGTTGGTCGCTCTATCGTCGGTTGTACCTGACCGCACATCAATTTCTTTTGCTCGGTCGAGCACTTGCAGGCGTGGCGTCAGCAAAACCCTGCGCAGGAAGGGCATTCGGCGACCTTGGAGGAAGCTGTTGCAATGGGTCATTTGTTGTGGGGTGAACTGAACAGAAGATAGGGTCGGCGAAGGTTGAGAGGAGGATCGAACGTTGTCGGTACGGGAAATTGTGGGGAAACCGATGCTGTTGTTGCTGCTGCTGGCATCGGCGCTCGTTATTCTGCTTGCAGGCTCCAATGGTGGTTCATCAAGCAACCGTGGTCGCGAGACTAGCGTAAGCTCCGCGCAAGTCGATGCAAGTCAGACCGTTGATCAAGCGTCAGGAAATCAGAGCGGCGCCGCCTCCGAAGAGAGCGGCGGGAGGTCGAAGATCGTGAGGTTTATGGTTCCCACGATAACCTGACCAAGCTGTGTAGCGCGCGTCAACGAAAGCGCCCGGCGTGTTGACGGCGTGGAGAAGGTCCAGGTGGACCTAAGAAATCAGACGGTCACAGTTACCTACGATGCAAGTAAGACCAATCCGGAGGCTATCGCTCAGGCGCTCAAGGATGGAGGGGACAGGATATCCAAGATGGAAATCGAGTAGGTTCGTGATTAGACGACGAACAACCTTAGATTGCTGGGAAGGGGAATGAAGGAGAGGTTTTCAAGTCTGGGCTCAATCGGCACAGCCTTTCTGTCGTCCATCTGCTGACTGGGCATGCCGGTTTTTGCATCGCTAGGTCTTAGCGGTGTTGGTGTATCTCTGGCGGGTTCGCTTTCTGAGTACCGCGCCTATTTCCTGGTTGTGACGATTTTCCTGCTCGGCTCAGCGCACTATCTGCTGTACACGAAGTCGAATCGCAACCCGTGGAACAAGGTGATCGTCTGGGGCGCAACTGCATTGGTCGTGACCCAACTGGGATACTCAGTGGTTAACACTCTGTTGCTATCGCCAACCTAGAGTAGAATAATTGGGATGGTGCAGGCCATCGCCGAAGGAGTCGAGCTGCTTATGCGCTCAGACTACCAGATCGACTTGGTGAGGCTTTTCAATAACTGGATGCACGGATCCGTCATCCGGAGTTGGCTGGTCGAACTGATGGGCAAGGGGCTGCGCGAATTCCAGGACATGGGCGAGCTATCTACATATGTCGAGGACACCGGAGAAGTAAAGTGGATCCTGGCCTGGGCGCTGGAAAAAGATGTACCGGCCCTTGCGGTTAGCACTGCCCAAACGGCGCTGGTGCAGTATCGGGACTTGGAATCCCCCGCTGCCAGGGCAGTGGCCATCCTTCGCCACGGGTTCGGCGGGCACCTGGTTCACCAAAGGCGGCAGGGCATTCTGTGAAAAAGCTTCTTTCGGGAGTAAGCTGCGGGAGGGGAAGATGCCATACAAAAGAATCAACGACTACGGCGTCATAGGTGATACCCATTCCGCCGCCCTTGTGGCGGCGGATGGCTCCATAGATTGGGCGTGTTTCCCCCGCTTCGATTCTGCCAGCGTCTTTGCGGCTATACTGGATGACCAAATAGGTGGCAGGTTTCGCCTGGCCCCGGCCGCCCATTACCACTCGGACCAGAGCTATCTGGGCGATACCAACATCCTGGTCACGCGTTTCGTGACGGACTTCGGGGTAAGCGAGGTAACCGATTTCATGCCGTGCTATGAGCAGGCCAACGGACACATTGCCGCTTTCCACGAGATCCACCGGGTGGTCCGGTGTCTGGAGGGCCGGGTGGATATGGAGGTCTTCTTCCAGCCCCGTTTCGACTATGCGCGCGTAACTCCAGAGATGAGGAGCCACTCCACCGGGGTCTCCGCTAGCGGAAACGGGGAGTACCTGGCCCTAGCCAGCCCTTGGCCGCTGGCGATAGATGGGGATGCTGCCCATAGCCGCCTGTCACTGGAACCTGGCCGGGAGGCCTGGTTTGTGCTTCGCTATGGTCAGAAGGCGCCACTGCCGGCCCACCTTTATAGGGGAAAGGACAAGCTGGCCAGAACTGTCTCCTACTGGCAGAAACAGGCCGAACGGTGCGTCTGCCATGGACCCTGGCGGCGAATGGTCGTGCGCTCCTACCTGGCCCTCCGCCTTCTGGAATACAGCCCCACCGGGGCTATGTTGGCTGCTGCTACCACATCTCTTCCCGAGGAGGTGGGGGGCGTGCGCAACTGGGACTACCGCTATACCTGGCTGCGAGATGCTTCCTTTAGCCTGGATGCCTTCCTGGGGCTGGGCCATACCGACGAGGCGGCGCGGTTCATGGGCTGGCTGACCAGGGTCTGCGTGCCCTGCGGCATAAAGTCCCGCATTATGTTCGGGATAGATGTGGGAGCAGACCTGCGAGAGGTGGAGCTAACTCACCTTGAGGGTTACAAGGGTTCCCGTCCTGTCAGGATCGGCAACGCCGCACAGCATCAGCTTCAGCTAGATGTTTTCGGGGAAATACTCAACACTGCTTACATTTGGGCAGGGGAAGGTGGAAGGATTAGTCGGCGTGTCTGGAGTCTCCTGGCGCAATTTGCTGACGCCGTCTGCGAGAACTGGCGCTATCCGGACCAAGGCATCTGGGAGGTGCGGGCTGGCCCGTACCACTTCGTCTATTCTAAGTTCGTGTGCTGGGTAGCCCTGAATCGAGCTGCAAAGCTGGCCAGGCTGCTCGGACGACATCCCAAGCCGCGGTGGCAGCAGTGCGCCGAAGAGATCCGCGAGGAAGTCTTGAGGCGGGGGTGGAGTCCCAGAAAGCGGTCCTTCGTGCAGCACTATGACACGGAGGCGCTGGACGCCAGCAGCCTGCTTATGCCTATCTTCGGGTTCTTGCCTGCTAATGACCACCGTATGACGGCCACTATCGAGCGGACTGTAGAAGAGCTTAGCTTTGGGGGCTTCCTGCGGCGCTATAATTCTGACGAGACCAACGACGGCGTGACCGGTTCGGAGGGGGCCTTCAACTTGTGTACTTTCTGGCTTATTCGCTGTCTGGCGAAGCTTGGGCGGCTGGAGGAGGCCAGGGACCACTTTCAGCGCATGCTTGGCTACGCCAACCACCTGGGCCTTTTTTCGGAGATGACCGATCCAACCACCGGCGATATGCTGGGAAACTTCCCCCAGGCATTCACCCACCGGGCGGTTATCCTGACCGCCCTGGAGCTAGGGGGCCAGATCAGAGAGGAGTGTGTGTGAATGACTCAATCTATGAAAGCCATAGCCGTGACACCCGGCAGGCCAAACGCTGTCCGGCTGATAGATGCTCCAAAGCCGGTGGCGGCCTCTGGCGAGGCTCTGGTGCGGGTGCTTGAGGTGGGTGTCGACGGCACCGACAAAGAACTGGCAGCAGGTCTGTATGGGGAAGCGCCTGAAGGGGATGACTACCTCATCGTGGGTCACGAATCCCTTGGCATGGTTGAGGAGACGGGGCCAGGCGTCACTTCTCTGAATCCTGGGGACCTGGTGGTCGCTACGGTGCGCCGCCCCGACGACTGCCCAAACTGCCTCAGGGGCGAGTATGATATGTGCCTTTACGGCAACTACCGGGAGCGAGGTATCAAAGGTCTCCACGGCTTTATGGCAGAGTACTACGCCGACGAACCACGATACACGGTGTCCGTTCCAGGCGAGCTGCGCCCGGTGGCTGTGCTGCTGGAGCCTCTGAGCATAGTCGAGAAGGCTATCCACCAGGCTTTCAAGATTCAGGAGCGGATGTTCTGGGATCCCCGGCGGGCCTTGGTCCTGGGTGCCGGGACCATCGGTCTGCTGGCCACTTTCCTCTTGCGAGCGAGGGGGCTGGAGACCTATACCCTGGCCACCCGACTCAAGAGCAGCCTCAAGGCTATTCTAGCGGAAGCCTGTGGTGCCGTCTACGTAAGTGCCGGGGAAAAGCCTGTACAGGGACTGGACCGTGAGTTTGGCAACCTAGACATCATCTTGGAGGCCACCGGGGATAGCAACATAGCCTTCCAGGCCATGGGCATACTGGGCACCAATGGCGTCCTTTGTCTCACTGGGGTCTCCGCCGGTAATCGCAACCTGGTAGTACCCGTCGATGCCCTGAACATGGAAATGGTGCTGGGCAACCGGGTCGTTTTTGGCACCGTTAACGCCAGCCGCCGCCACTTCGAGATGGCTTTGGAGCACATGGCGGACTTGCAGGCTCGCTGGCCCGGCCTCTTGGAGCGCTTGCTCACCCGGCGGGTGCCCCTTTGTCAGTGGAGACAAGGCCTGGACAAGAGCGAAGATGATGTGAAGGTGGTCATCGAGATGATCGGCGGTTGAAATTCTGGAGTTCATTGCATAGCGTCAGGGATATCCTGCGTGTCGCCAGGCACATGATCTTCGCTAATACCCAACTGATCATTTGCTGCGACACCATCAAATAGGATGGGAGGCATCGAAAGTCTGTGATCGTCATCAACATCGACCCAATTCTCGCAATGATTGGCCCGTTTGCCGTAAGCTGGCACGGCTTTTTCAGCGCGGTCGGCATCCTGATAGGGCTCTGGGTAGCCGCGCAACTCGTGCGCAAGGCGGGCATCGACAAGGAACACGTGTATAACACGGCGATTTGGGCCGTGCCAGCCGGCATTGTTGGCGCGCGCCTTTTCCACGTCGTCGACAAGTTCGAGTATTACGCCGCCAATCCCCTGGCCATTCTCGCCATCCAGGAAGGGGGGCTGGCAATCTATGGTGGGCTGGCCGGTGGGATACTTGCAGGTGTACTTTACGCCCGTCGCCACAACCTGCCACTGGGCCGCTTTGCCGACGCGATTGCTCCTGCCCTTATCCTTGGGCAGGCTATCGGACGTATAGGCGACGTCATCAACGGTGAGCATCGTAGCCTACCAGCAGATCTACCCTGGTCAGTCGTGTACACCCATCCCAACACTGCAGGAGAGCGCGGTCTGGCCGTTCATCCGGCAGTTGGCTATGAGCTGGTTTGGGACCTCGCGGTCTTCGGTGTTCTTCTCTGGCTACTGGGCCGACTTCCGAGGTCAGGGACGCTGTTTTGGGCATATGTGGCCCTGTACGCGGTGGGGCGGTTTTGGACAGGCTTCTTCCGCGAGGATACCGTGGTATCGTTTGGATTGCGACAGGCACAGTTGATAGCTATCGCTGGCATCTTAACGGTTGGTATCTATGTGTCTTGTTGGTGGCGTGGGCGACGAAGAAAGAACGAGGTTCCTTACATTGGACGCTAGATTCCCTACTGGGCTCTTCAGGTACGGTTGGACAATCCGCCTGGCTTGGAGAGCGCTATCTACATTCTATTGTCGCGTTCGGCCCGCAATTCGTTACAACGCAGCCTATTGACAACGCGGTTTTTGTGATGTAATATACGGATATAAGGATATAATCTATTGTTTGGAGGTTAGATGATGCAAGCGGTTGAATCGCCCTCTCAGCAGATCGACTTGCAAACGGAAGTGCTGAGCAAGTTCTTCCGTGGCCTCGGCGATCCTACACGAGTGAAGATCATCGAGTATCTTCTGGACGGAGAAAAGAGTGTTGGCGATCTTGTCACCTTGCTTGGCTTGCCACAGGGCCGCGTCTCGACGCACCTGGCTTGTCTTCGCTGGTGCGGCTACGTGTCGTCCAGCAAGAACGGTAGAAATGTCTATTATCGAGTTGACGACGAGCGAGTCAGAGACATCTTGCAGCTCGCCAAGGAGATGATTCTCGACAACGCGCAGCGCATCGTTTCGTGCAGCATCCTTCGGTAGCTGGCCCGTCGTCTGCAATGAGCAGAAATGGCAGCGAACGACGGATGGCGACTCAATAAGTCTCGCCACGGAGTGTTGGTGGCAAACAGGAGGAGGAAGTTTATGAGCGAACCGACTAACCATCTGGCGTTGCGAATGCAGGTCGACGGGATGACCTGCGAGCACTGCGAATTGACCGTCGGCAGGGCCTTGCGGCAATCGGGAGCCAGCGACGTTCACGTCGATTGGCACCGCCGCGAGGCGTTGTTCAAGGCGCCGGCGAACGTCGACACGGCCCTTCTGGCACGGGCGGTCAGCGAGGCAGGATATCGACCAGGACCGGTGGAGATCGTGGAGAGGCCAGGCGGAGCTGTACCTTCGAACGCTTCTGGCAGGGACTACGATCTGGCCATCGTCGGTTCGGGTAGCGCGGCCTTCGCCGCTGCCATCCGCGCCCGCGAGCTTGGGGCACGCGTCGTGATGGTCGAGCGCGGAACGTTAGGCGGCACCTGCGTCAACGTAGGCTGCGTGCCATCCAAGATGCTCCTGCGAGCGGCCGAGACCTATGATCGGGCGAGGCATCATCCCTTTGCCGGACTGGAGACCCGTGCCGACAAAGTCAACCTGCGTGCGCTGGTCGGACAGAAAGACGAGCTAGTGACCTCGCTGAGACATCAAAAGTACGAGGAGCTGGTAGGAGCCTACGACTGGGAGGTTATCCACGGCG
>JACQUC010000046.1 GCA_016210495.1 Chloroflexota bacterium | reverse complement strand
GGGGGGGTGGGGGTGGGGGGCCCGGGTCGCAGAGTTGAGCTTCATTGTGGAAGCGCTACCAGGGCAACGCTCCAGCCCGTTTCTCTGGATGCGGTTCTGACCGATCCCCCCTATCTTGGTAACGTCCAATATGCCGAGCTAATGGACTTCTGCTACGTCTGGTTGCGGCGGTTGGTGGGAGCATCGAGCCAGAGTTTTGGGTCACCGTCAACACGAAACGTCGACGAGCTGACGGGCAACGAGACCCTAGCTCGCGGTCTTTCGCGCTTCGCGGCAGGGCTTTCAGACGTGTTCTGTCGGATGGCAGGGGCACTCAAGCCCGGATCCCCTTTGGCTTTCACTTACCATCACAGAACAATCGAAGCATACTATCCCGTGGCCGTTGCCATCCTGGATGCCGGACTGACGTGCTCCGCTTCAATGCCGTGTCCCGGAGAAATGGGCGCTTCGATCCACATCAATGGCACCAGCTCATCTATTGTGGATACTATCTTTGTGTGCCGCTCGACGGGGAAGGTCCTCCGCAGGTGGATTGCTCACAGCCCGGAGGGAATCGCGGCCATTGTGCGCACTGACCTGGAGAATCTGCAAGCCGGCAAAGTCACTCCGACGCAGGGCGACACACGGTGCATCATATTCGGGCATATAACCAGATTGGCAATTTGGGGGCTGAGGAGTGGCTGGGATAGGGAGAAGCCGGTGGAGGAAAGGCTTTCGGCGGTAGCCCGCCGCATTCAGGAGATGGGTGGACCATCGACCGTGGAGCGGCACCTTCGCGCCGAGCTGCAACTCCTGCCGGCGGTTCAGCATGGCGTGGCTCGAGAAGATAGCGAAATGTACGGGACGGGTGGCGATGAGATTCCCTTGAAGTTGTCGCCTGTATCGGGGGACGCGGTTTCGGGCTTCGCCGGAGGATATGAAGAAGCTGCTCCACGCCACGAGAGGCAAGGTCTTTGCTTTGAGAACGCTGGATAGAATAGATTGGTGGAGTGCACCCGTTTGAGGGAATTCAGAACGAAGTAACGGCCTTGAAGCCATTGGCCTTGGACCAGAACAGGAGTTCTAGCTTTGGACGTCACCATGCTTGTCATAAGCATCGGGGCCGCCGGATTGTTCGTTTATGCCTGGTGGCGCAACGGAAGGCGTAGCGCCTTGCAGGGCGTTCGCTGGGGCGGGAATATGCTCTGGAGTTTGCTGCCGCGATTGCTCCTGGGTTTCGCCGTGGCCGGCCTCGTCCAGGTGCTGGTGCCGGAAGCTGTGGTGTTGCAGGTTATGGGAAAAGAGACCGGTATCCAGGGTGTTCTCGTCGGGACAGCTCTGGGCACCGTCGCCCCCGGCGGGCCGTTCATCTGGTACCCGGTGGCCGCCTCTCTGCTCCAGGCCGGCGCCGGCGTCGGCGCGATCGTCGCGTTCCTTGTGGCGTGGAGCGCCACGAACATCTACGTATTACTGGTCTGGCGTATTCCTTTCCTCGGGACTTCACTGTCCGTTGCCCTGATGATCGCAGCCCTGGCAACCCCCGTCCTCGCCGGGCTGATGGCGCCGCCTGTCTTCGACTGGCTGGTTGTGTTGATCGGAGCGTAGAAGATGACTCTGTTGGTTGAAATCTGGAGAGAAGTCTGGAAGACGGTGGGCGTTCTTGCCCCGTTGGTGCTGGGCCTGCTGGTGGCCGGCTTAATCCTGGGTGGACCATCCTTCGCGGGATTTGGGGTGTGGAAAGGCCTGCTCATGTTCTGGGACACCATCCCGCGCTTCGCCCTCGCGTTCATAGTCGCCGGCTTGATTCAGGTCGTGGTCCCGAACCACGTCGTCAAGGAGTGGCTGGGAAAAGACTCTGGCATGAAGGGCATCCTGGTCGGTGGCTCGCTCGGGGGCGTCACGCCCGGCGGCCCCTACGTCTTTCTCCCTGTGGTGGCCGCTCTCCTGAAACAGGGCGCGGGCGTTGGTCCGATCGGGGCCTTCCTCGGCGGCAAGACCTACAACAACCTCATGGTTCTCGTCACCTGGGAAATACCTATTATCGGTCTGACTTTCGCCCTGGCGATGCACATCGTCACGATCCTGTTCCCCTATTCTGTGGGCCTCCTCGTGCCCCCCATCCTCGACGTGCTCGAGCGCCGGAAAGGCACTATAGCCGAGCCCGGCCTGGAGGGCTCGTAGGGCCTGAGCCACATTTATGATTCGAGCATCGAAGGCTTGCTCGATCATTGACGACATTCACCTTCTCGTCGTAGAATACTGGTAGGCGTTGCCTAGCCAGCTCTACTTGATGGAGGCCAACGGTGAATAGCCCAGGTGCCATAGCCCTCTTCGGCTCGGGCGAAACTGGCCCGCACGGTCGCAAGGTACACGAGCATTTGATGGGCAGTCTGACTCCTCCGATAAGAGTCGCCATTCTCGATACTCCGGCCGGCTTCGAGCTTAACGTCGATCTTGTTGCCGACAAGATCAAGCGTTTTTTTGACCATCATCTCCAAAACTTCCACCCCGAGGTGTTCGTCGTCAAGGCCCGTGGCAAGGGCGACGCATTCGATCCGGATAACCCATTGCTGGTGGACGCGCTGCTGGAGGCGAACTATATCTTCGCCGGCCCCGGCAGCCCAACCTACGCCATACGCCATTTGGTGGGGACGCGGGCGCTGGCGAACCTCGTGGTGCGTCACCACGCGGGGGCCATCCTGGCTCTGGCCAGCGCCGCTGCCGCCGCGAGCGGCTCATTTGCCTTGCCCGTGTACGAGATCTTCAAGGCCGGCCACGAGCTTCACTGGGTCCCCGGATTGGGCCTGTTTCGCGAGCACGGCCTGGACCTGGCCGTAGTAACGCACTGGGACAACAAGGAGGGTGGCAGTGAGTTGGACACCAGCCGGTGCTACATGGGCGAGGCGCGGTTCCGGAAACTGCTTGGTATGCTACCTACCAGCATGACAGTGCTCGGGCTCGACGAGCACACCGCCTGCATTCTGGATTTCGCGGCCGATGAGTGCACGGTGATGGGCCTGGGCTCGGTCACCGTGCTGGCCGGCGGCGTCGAAACCAGCTATGGGAGCGGGATGAGCTTCCAGATGGGGCAGTTGCGGCAGTAGGAGGAAGAAGGTATGCCCGACATTGTCGTCCGCCATGTGGCGCAACACGTGATCGACGTGCTCGAACGGCGCGCAAGGCGGAACGGGAGTTCCTTGCAGCAGGAGCTCCTCGCCGTTCTTGAAGCCGCCGCGGAAGAATCGCGGCCTCGTACCCCAGGCCAGAGGGCAGTGACCATAAGGGCGAGGCTGGCTCAGGGGGGTCGCAAGTTCAGCGACAGCGTGGAGTTGCTGCGGCAGGACCGGGAGTGATGATGGCTGCCGAGGATACGACCCTCACCCTAACCCTTTCCCTGGAAGAGAGAGGGGCAGTGCCCGTCATCTCGTTGGTGATTTGATCGTGCCTTAAGTTGCCTTAAGTTGATGCGCTTGAGACGACCCGCCGGGTCGTCTCTACATAGTGCGCCTGCCCGAGCGGCGTGCTACATGATCGACGCCGTTCTGTTTAGTATTTCACGTATGTCGGCACGACGTCCGCATACTTCTCTACCAGGTGCTCCCAGTTCGCCGGTAGCTCGATCTTCTTGGTCACCCAGGTCCGGCCACCGGCGATCAGGGCCATGAACGCGCCGGGTCCGCCGGCGACGACGATCCTGATCTCGTCGGGCAGCAACAGGGCAACCGGGTCCTGGGCATCCAACGGCGGGCGCGGCTTCTCACCCCCCATCGATGCGCCCCAGTAGGTCGGATGGCGGTGCGCCGGGACGCGCGCGTACTCGGCGATGTACGACGCGATGTCCTGCTTCGTCCAGCCCTTGTCCGCCAGGGTTCTGGCGTGTGCTGGAGGTAGCACGAGGGTTATCCCTCTTCTTCCGGGCATAACGTTAGAAATGATGCCGCGCAGCACCCCTTTGTCGTCGGTGCCGTAAGGCGCGATCTGGGTGAACGAGTTGGGGAAGGAGACGGTGACACAGCTCTCGTTCTTGTTGAAGCCCTGCTGGACGTGGAGGGGTTGCCACGGGCTGGCTTCTTCGTTCTCCGCCTCGACCATGCTGTACTTGCCGGGATTGCCCTGGACACCCATGTCTTCGATACCCTTGCGCGCCCCGCCGATGTTCTTCACGATCAGCCCAATGGCTCTGCCGATGGCTGCGTTGGCAATGTCCCCCGGGCTCAGGGCGCCGGAGCCGCTGTTGACGTGGATCTGCCTCCGAATCAGTCCGTTGACGATCCAGTAGGGTGACCACGAGCCGGTGCTGACCTCCCAGGTTCCGAAACCTGCCTTTGGGTCCATCAATGCCTGCACGGCGGCGATCAGGATCGGCATATGGGTCGGCAGCGCACCAGCCATCACGGCGTTGACGGCTATTTTCTCGACGCTGGCTCTGCCCATACGGGGAATAATCTCGGCGACCACGCTGTCACGGGGCAGGGCGGTCCCCGTCAGCATCTCGGCCACCGCCTCCTCGGTGGGCGGCATAACGGGCAGGCCGTCGGTCCAGCCACTCCTGTAGAATGACCCGTTGACCTCCGCCACGCTGCCCCGGTACACGATGCGCCCAGATGATTCGGTCTCTTTGGCCCTCGGCGACCGCTCCTCCGCGGTGAGGGGGGTGCTGAGAGCGGCGACGACGTCGCCCATGGCGGCCCGGACGCTGTCCACAATGCGCTCTGTGACGCTGCACTCACAGGGGACGGTTTCCAGCGCGGTGCGTACGCCCGGCATTCCCTTGCCCGAGGCCGCTGACAGCGCGTCGTTGGCGAACCCCTCGTTGCACAGACTGGCCGTTGGGGTGCCCAATCGCTCGGCGAAGATTGCATCGTACACAAGGTACTTGGTGCACGATCCTCAATCGCCCACCGCGAGGACGATGGCGTCCACGTCTCTTATCCACTGCTCGAACCTGGCCCTGTCCCCTGTTTCGGCGACCTCTAAGTTGGCCGTCCGGACGAAGCGGGTGAACGTTAGATTGTCGAATCGCTGCTTCAGTTCCTGTTCCACCGCCGCGAGCATCGGGGCCGCGGCTCGTTTTCCGTTCGCGAAGAGCCCGATCTTCTTGCCCGTTAGATCCGCTAGCCGAGGGGATATGCCTGCCAGAGAGATCGGCCCGACCTCTGCCCAGGGACTCAAGACCTCGAATTGCCCGCTCATAGTGGGTTGCCTCCTTGCGCCGATCTTGTAGATTGGATGGCTGCCGTCTTCGGTGAGAGCTTGGAGATGTGCGAAGACGGCATGCACCCCAGATAGCGCCGCTCCGGCAACATTATACACTGTCAGAAAGGGAGAGTACACTAGGTCCAGCGCGGAGGTGGAATCATAGCAAGCGACGGAAGGCAGGATTGGCTATGAGAGAGTGTAATACATGGTATAATGCAACAGGGTATGTTATGGGTAGACAAACGGGCACCAGGCCTACCCGACGCGTACTATGGCTGTCGTTGGCGTCGGTTCGAGGTTTGATGACAGCATGCACACAGCACACGAACGGGACATCGACCGGCCAGAGGGGCTAGAAACGGTATGGTCTAGAAACGGTATGGTAACGAGAATTCGTATAGACAAGAAAGAGGTCGAGGCTTTTTGCCAACGCTGGAAGATCGCCGAGTTGTCTGTATTTGGGTCCGTGTTGCGCGACGATTTTCGTCCTGACAGCGATGTTGATGTTCTAGTTCGTTTCGAGCCCAGTGCCCGATATGGGCTCTTTGCTGTGGCACGCATGCAGGAGGAATTGCAGGTAATTCTCGGCCGCCCGGTGGACTTGGTTGTGCGGTCCGAAATTGAGCGAAGCCGCAACTATATCCGCCGGAAGGAAATCCTGGGCTCGCTGGAGCCAATTTATGCGACGTGACGCGGCATATCTTCTAGACATATTGATCGCAGCGCGCGACGCAGTTTCTTGCCGGAATGACACGAGCCCAATTCGAACAAAGTCGCTTGCATCAGAATGCCGTCGTCAAGGCGCCCGAAATCATCGGCGAGGCCGCAGGGCGCATATCCGAAGAGGGCCGGCGGGCACACACGCAGATTCCCTGGGTCGACATCATAGGTATGAGGAATCGTCTTGTCCACGGCTACTTCGAGATGGATTTGGGAGAGGTCTGGGATACCGTTCACGACGATTTGCCGCCTCTTATCGCTATGATCGAACCTCTGGTGCCACCAGAGGAATCTTGATGGCGATTTCTCAGGCGCAGGGCTCATATTCCGTGCTATCGAGAACAACTGCTCGATTTCGGTCGTGGACTGAATGCGCTCTGCGCCTCCATTGGACGTAATGCGTGATGTCTTGTATCGCTTTGATCCCCCTCGGATTCGGTACGATAGGGTTGGTGTCGTTCGGCAAGAGATGTAAGCTGTGTTAATCGGCCTTCTTAGCCTACCCGGTGTGGTCTTTCACGAGCTAGGGCACTACGTGTTTTGTCGGCTGGCGGGAGCGCGGGTGCACGAAGTGGTCTTTTTTCGGTTTGGCAATCCTGCTGGATACGTGGTTCACACCGCGCCGAAGCATTTCCGGGAGCACTTTGCCATCGTCGTCGGCCCGTTTCTGGTCAACTCGGCTGTGGGATTCGCGCTCTTCTGGTCGGTAACCAGCCGCTGGGGCAAGGCGCTATCAGTGTCCGATCTGCAGTCTCTTGCGCTGGCCACCGCCGCCCTGTGGCTGGGGACGTCGGTGTCGTTGCAGGCGTTCCCGAGCAAAGGGGACGCGAGAAGCCTTTGGCAAGTCGCCAACCGCCACCTGCGCCACGGGAACATCCTTGCGGCCCTGGGATACCCTGCCGTTGGCACCATTTTCCTCGTCAACTTGCTCCGCATTCTGCGGCTGGACTGGATTTACACGGGCGCGCTGCTGGTTCTGTCGGTGTGGGTTATTTGAGGGGGCTTACCAGTTTTGTGTGGCGGGCTTTTGCCGTGGTGAGGGCGTCTTAGAGCAGGCCTGGTACAGCAAGGGTGCGCGCACCCTGAAGGGTACGGCTACAAGGAGACGCGCCTGCTTCCATGGTCCGCGCACGCCTACTTCCCGGCGAAGTAGCGGAGAGCGGCCAGTATGCGGTCCTCAGTGCTCTGGCTACCGTCGGTAGGCAAGGAGCGTACTGCCGCCTGTGCTTCTGTGGCGCTGTAACCCAGGTTCGTCAGGGCGGCCAGGACGTCCGAATCCGTGCCCGCGATCTCAAGTGCCTGTCCTGTCACGCTCCGCGCGTCGATCTTGCCCTTCAGCTCCAAAGCAATCCGACCCGCCAGCTTTGAGCCGATACCGGGTATCCGCGTCAGCACGGCCGTATTTCCCGTGGCGATGGAGGCGCGGAAGGTGTCCGGACTCATCGCCGACAAGATGCCTAGCGCCACGCGCGGGCCGACGCCGGAGACGCTAAGCAGCAGCTCGAACACCTGGCGTTCGTCTTCGGTCGCGAAACCGTAGAGGGCCAGGTTGTCCTCGCGTATATAGAGGAAAGTCAGCAGATGGACTCTGTCCCCGATATCGCCCAGGGTGGCCAGCGTTGACACTGGAATGCTCACCTTGAAGCCAACGCCGCCCACCTCGACGATGACGTGATCGTTGGCCCGATGGGCCAGTAGACCTCTCAGGCTCGAAATCAAGGGTCTTCTCCCGTGCAGGTCACTCGACGGCGTACTCCTGGATCAAACGAGCGGCGGTGCTGTGGTGGAGATGGCAGATGGCCAGGGCCAGCGCATCGGCGGCGTCGTCCGGCTCCGGCACGACGTGCAGGTCCAGCAGGACTCTAACCATCTGCTGTACCTGCTCCTTTTGCGCGCGGCCGTAACCTGCGATTGCACGCTTGATCGCCAGCGGCGTGTACTCGCTGACCGGCAGTCCGCAGTTAGCTGCCGCAAGGATGGCCACACCCCTGGCCTGTCCGACCGCGAGCGCCGTGCGTGCGTTCTTGCTGAAAAACAACTCCTCGACGGCCACCTCGTTCGGCTTGCGAGACCTGATGATGTCGAGAAGCCCGTCGTAAAGCCTTTGCAGTCGCTTCGCCAGAGGCAAACCGGAGGGCGTTGTGAGGGCACCGTAGTCGATCAGCTTCAGCTTATCCTTGACAATTGCTACCAGTCCGTAGCCCATAATGGCCGTTCCAGGGTCGATGCCAAGAGCCACCCGCTCATAACGGCCAAGTTCCGCCCCGCAAAGTCGCGCTGAGGTCTCCGGAAATCCCGGCCTATCCAGCATACTTCTGTAGCAGGTCTTCGGGGAAGTCGACGTTGGTGTACACGTGCTGTACGTCGTCCAGTTCCTCCAGCCTATCCATCAGCTTGAGCACCTGGACAGCCTCCTTTTCTTCGAGCTGGACGGTCGATTTCGGCAACATCGAGGTTTCGGCCGAATCAATGTGAAGCTTATGCTGCTCCAAAGCCTGACGCACGCTCTCTAGCTCCTCGGGGCTGGTGTAAACCTCAATGGAGCTCTCGTCGGTCTTTACGTCCTCTGCCCCAGCGTCGATGGCCAGCAGCGCCAACTCGTCCGGATCCTTGCCGGCTGGGTTGATGCTAATTATCGCCCGAGGCTCAAAAAGCCAGCCCACACATCCGCTCTCGCCCAGGCTTCCCCCGCCGCGTGTAAACGCGTTGCGAACTTCGGAGACGGCGCGGTTGCGGTTGTCGGTCAATGCCTCCACCATGATGGCAGCGCCATTCGGGCCGTAGCCCTCGTAGACGATCTCTTCCAGGGCCGCACCCTCGATCGCTCCGCTTCCTCGCTTGATGGCCCGCTCGATGTTTTCCATTGGCATGTTGCCTTCGCGGGCACGCTGTATGGCCAGCCGCAGGCGGAAATTGGCATCCGGATCGCCCCCACCCTCGCGAGCGGCGATCATAATCTCCCGGCCAAGCTTGGTGAACATCTGACCCTTCTTGGCGTCGGTAACTGCCTTTTGCCTTTTTATTTGTGCCCACTTGCTGTGGCCAGACATGGTATCGTCCTCCTTACGGCGTATTATACCATCAGCGCCGAAAAACCACTAGCAGGTGAGTGGTAGCCGATTATCTCGGGGCGTTGCGGGAGGGCGTGATCAAGAGGATCGATTACCTGTTGGTGGTCTCGACGTAACGTTACCGGGGGAGGCTTAGGAGAAAGCTCGTCGCCAGAACGCCCAGCACGATCAGGGTAATAAACACATAAGGACGATCTCGCTCGATCAAGGAAGCAACCGCCGAGACCACTAGTGGCACAAGAGGCGTGATCATCAGCACGAGGAGTCCGAGGCCTACGAAGGCATTTGGCTCGCGCCTGGACAGCCCGGACAGCACCTCGATGGGCGAGCGAAAGGCGCCGGTGTCGACGCTGGGAGCCAACATAGCGCTGAGTGTAGGTTGGCCCGAGCCGTCGTGCGCGGAGAGCAGAAACGCGGCGACTCCAACGGCAATTAGGACACAGCTTATCAGCACCCCATAGCGTAGCGACTGGCTGATGATCAGATCCACCGGCCTTGGGGGCGCTGTCCCGAGTGCTCGCACCTGGGGATCGGATTCCCCAGCCGTTAGCCGACCAGCCCCGGCCTGATCCCATCTTTCAGCAATGAATCCCATCTTCTGCCGAAGTTCCACTGTCAATGTTCTCCTCTATATAAGGCGCAAGTTGAGCCCCTTGGCCCCCATTTGTAATGCGATCACGACGAGCACGAAGACGAAGATCTGGCGAATCACGGGCGTGCGTAATCGCACCATGGCCCGCGCGCCTGCCATCGCGCCAATCAACACCCCAATCGCCACCGGTGCTGCTACGATAGGAACGATGTCGCCGCGCGCGAAATAGAGGCTGGCGCTGGCCGCCGCCGTCACGCCAATCATAAAATTGCTCGTGGCGGTTGACACCTTGAGCGGGAGGCGCAGCACCATATCCATCGCCGGGACGTTCAGGGAGCCGCTGCCTATGCCCAGAAGGCCCGAAACTATGCCCGACGCATACATCAGCACCAGCGCCAGGGGAACGCACCCGACGTTGTAGTGCACCATCTTGCCCAGAGTGGCGTCGGGATACGCGCCGGCCAGCCGCAACCGCCGAGCCCAGGGGTGATCCGGAGCGTTTATCGGCACGTCGACGTGCCGCTTCTGGAACATAGCCATGGCTGAATAGCCCAAGATGACGGCGAAAATAAGATAGAGCGCCTGAGCGCTAATGTAGGCGGCGGCGAGCGTCCCCGTCACCGCCCCCGTGGTGGTTGCCGTGGCCAGCACCAGCCCCACGCGCCGATTCGTAATCCCTTCCCGCACGTAGGCCGCGGCGGCTCCGCTGGAGGTGGCTATTACCGACACGATGCTGGCGCCGATGGCATAGCGTATATCGATGCCCAGGAAGATGGTCAACAGAGGAACGACCACGATGCCGCCGCCAAGCCCCACGATTGCCCCCAGCGTCCCCGCTAACGTCGAGCCCAGGAGCGCGAATACTAAGTACTGTAGTAGGTCCAAATGACTCTCACCCTCTGAGCGGCCTAGTCGTTGCGCCCTGGCGACCCGAGCTCAACAATCCGTCCACCAACCGTTCTGCTTCATGAATGTACAGGTCAGGCCCCCACATCCCCAGGTCCAGCTCGCTACCTCCATGCCTGACGTCGTCGAAGTACATTTCTTCGGCGAGCTTCCGGATCGCGTCCTGGCGAGACCCTCGGAGCCTATCTTCCTCTCCGATGAGTTTGCGAAGGGGTCTGAGCTCGTATTCCAGGGTGCTCGACTGCCACAACTTGGGCGTCCACACGGCTCCATCTCCTCGTCCGTCTACCAGCCTCTTACCCGACCTGATCCGTGGTCCGATGTATCCAGAATCAGTATACGCTCGCCAGAAAGATAATGCCAATGGATAATTTTGATGATATCTATCAAAATCTATGATACAATGTGCGTGACGCGCTTCTTTTGCTGGACGCGAGGAGGAGTTGGTATGAATCTGGAGCAACTGCAGTCGTTTCGTGCCGTCGCCGAGCTGGGTGGGTTCAGCCGCGCCGCGGATTCGCTCTTCCTGGCGCAGTCGACCGTAAGCATGCAGATCGCTGCGCTGGAGCGGGAGCTGGGGGTTCGGCTTTTTGAGCGTCTGGGATGGCGCGTGTTGCTCACCGATGCCGGCGAGCAGTTCCTGCGCTACGCCGTGCGTATCCTGACACTGGTGGACGATGCGCGGCAGACCATGACTGATATGCGGGGAATCATTTCGGGCGAACTGGTGGTCGGTGCCAGCCACACCGTCGGGAACTACGTGGTTCCTGAGATCTTTGGCCGTTTCAACACTCAGTATCCTGGCGTGAGACTCGTCCTGGAGATATCGCGCACGCCGCGCACGGCCGATAGGGTGCTGGAGGGCTCGTTGGACGTGGGGCTGGTCGAGGCACCCATCTCGTCACCAGACCTGATCGTGCGGCCGTTCCTCACGGACGAGCTAGTGCTGCTCGTCCCGCCCGAGCACGACTGGGCCAAGCGAGGGGAGATTGAACCACAGGAGCTTGCCAGAGCGCGCTTCATAGCGAGGGAGCCCGATTCGATCACAAGGCGGATCGTAGAGGAGCGCTTGGGGGAGCTGGGTGTCGAGCTCAGACCGGTGCTCGAGTTGGGTACGCCCGAGGCCATTCGGGGGGCCGTCCGCGCCGGGCTTGGCGTAGGCATCGTTTCACGCCACCTGACGAAGTTGGCGCTGGCGGCGGGCGTCGTGGCAGAGGTTGGCATACGAGGGCTGAGCTTGCAACGAGACCTCAACGTCGTGCTCCACCGCGACAAGCACATCTCACGTGCTCTAGCGGCGTTCCTGGAGCTGTTGGGCCTTCATATGGGAAGCTCGAAGTAGAACGTCGATCCCTGCCCCTCTTCGCTCTCGAACCAAATTCTTCCGCCGTGGCGCTCCACGATCTCTTTGCTGATCGCCAGTCCCAGGCCGATGCCCTCTATGCCCGCGTTTACGGCATTAGAGGCACGGAAGAACGTGTCAAAAACGTGCTCCTGCTGCTCCTTGGGAATGCCTATTCCCTGGTCGGACACGGAAACCTGGGCCTCACCGTCGCGGCGTACGACTCGCACCAGGATCGTACCGCCCAGGGACGAGTACTTGGCGGCGTTGCCTATAAGGTTTGTCAGAACCTGGTCGATGCGGGTGACATCCCAGTCGCCCCAAACCTCACCGTGTGGGGCCTCGACCGCGAACCTGACCTGCTTCTCAGCAGGCATCTCCCCTTCAAAACGTTGCACGACCTCCCTCGCCAACGATGCCAGATCCGTGGGTTGCCTACGCAGATCGAGTCTGCCGCCCCGGATGCGCGACACGTCCAGCAGCTCGCTGACCAGGCCGCTTAGGCGATCCGCCTGGCGCCGTATCGCCGCAATGGCCTTTTGCTGAACCTGTGGATCGCTTATCTGTCCCTTCGACAGCAGTTGAGCGTAACCCTTCAAGGTCGTCACCGGCGTTTTCAGCTCGTGGCTGGCCACCGAGATGAACTGGTCCCGCGCCCGCAGCGCCTCCACCAAACTGGTGTACAGGAGCGCTCGGTCAACAGCCACTCCCAGGCGCTCGCTGACGAGTGAAGCGAAGGGAAGGTCGGCGTCGGACATCGTGGCGGGGATGCTGGCCAGAGAGATGAAAACCCCGTACACGCGACGCTCCGTGGCTACTGGCGTAGCCAGAGCAGCGCTCAGCTTGTGCCGACGCATCCCCCCGAGATCAAAGGCGATGTAGGCGGAATCCTCGGCCTCCACACCGGGCACGAAGATCGCCTTCCGTTTACCGATCACCTGGTCCATAACGATTCCCCATTGGGCGTCGACAAACTCCCGCACGACCTGGGCTGTGTTGGGGTCGGAATGGTAGACGATTTTGGCCAGCAGTTTGTCGGGGTGGGCATAGTCGACCAGGTAGATGCAAGAACCGTCCCCCAGGATCTCGGTGGTCTTCCTGGCTACTGCTTCCAAAGGCAGGTCCTCTCCCAGGGGGGATGACGTCAGCAACTCGCTGAGGTCGGCCAGGAATCTGGCTCGTCGCTCGGCTGTCTCGACCTCGTGAACCTTTTCGCGGAGGCGTTCGTTTGTCTCCGTGTACAAGCGAGCGTTCTCGATGGCGATGGCGGCGTGAGCGGCGAAAAGCGTCAGGAGTTCCTGGTCATCCTCGGAGAACGTCTCTGCGCCGATCTTTTCGGTCATGTAGAAATTGCCCAGTATCCTGCCCTTGGAAACGATCGGAACGCCGAGGAAGCTCCGCATCCTTGGGTGTCCCGGAGGAAATCCCACCGAGCGCGGGTCCCTGCCGATGTCGCTTACCCGCAAGGGTTTTGGCTCTCGAAGCAGCACGCCCAGCAGACCGCGGCCCCTGGGCCACGGGCCTATGGCCTCGATCTCCTCCTGCGTGATGCCGGCCACGATAAAGCGAGACAGGCCGGAGAGGTCCGGCTTGGCCACGCCCAGCGCCGCGTATCGCGCGTTGACCAGGTCTTGAGCCGTGTCCACGATCTTCTGGAGCACTTTTTCTATCGACAGCTCGGAAGATATCGCGATCGCGGCATCGTGCACCGCTCGCAGACGCCGCTCCCATTCTGTCTGCTTGTGCGTACTGGCCGTCGTTTGTCCTCGCGTAACCATACCCCCACCCGCTTGCCAGCCATCACTCCCCAACTGGGAATGATAACACAGCGGGAGGCGGGGTCGCAAACCTGAAGCTCTTGGGCGATGCGGCCGCAGTTCACCACACCCACGGTACCAGCCGATACCTTACCCTCTTCGCGTAATCCCTGTAGCCCTCGAGCTATTCCTCGAGCAGCTTGTCTTCTATGATCGTACGGCGGATGATCAAGGGTATCCAGCCTACGCCTGGAAGCAGCGACAGCCAGGAGTTCAGGGAGAGGCCGCTGAATAGCAGCAGGGCTATCCCCCCAACGTAGCCAGGGTGTCGCACGTAGCGATACGGGCCGGCGGTAACAAGGTAGTGCCCGCGCTCTCGCTGTATGCGTGCCACGGAGGAGAAGAAGGGGTTTGCCGCAACCGCCCACGAGATGAGCCCGAAGGTGGCGGTGTAACCGGCCAGTCCAACCACTTGCGCACGAAACGGCACGCTATCAGACCAGTGCCAGCGCCCTCGATCGAGGGCAGCTAAGATGTAATGCCCAATCCACGGAGGCAAGAACAGAGCCATCGTGCACCAAAACCCGTCTCTGGCGCCCGGCCCCGGCCGCAGTCGCTCCTTGATAAGTCCGGGATGGTCCTTTCCCGCAATGCGGGTCCTCAAGAGCAAGGCCAACACGTTGACGACTACGTACGCCCAGATGGGCACCCGCCTCGCCTGGCGGTTCCCGCAACAGTCTCCGCGTTTCGTCTTCATAACAATGTTGTAGCAATCGAAAGGCGTCTTTTCCAGGTCTTTTCCGGGCTTCCTCTTGAAAACCCGAGGCTTTTCCGGTAGTATAGGTGGCAGGACTACGCTTGGCTTAGTCGGAAACGGGCGAACTGCCTCGACCGCTGTCTTCGCCTCCCAGGCCAGAGACGGCCAAACCTGAAACAGGAGTTATTGAATGAGTAACATTTGCGTCGTCGGCATTGGCTACGTCGGTCTGGTGACCGGCACCTGCTTTGCCGACCTGGGCAATCGCGTGATTTGTTTGAACACCAACCGGGAGAAAGCCGAAAATCTGAAGAAGGGCATACTTCCTATTTTTGAGCCTGGGCTTGAAGAACTGGTTCATCGGAACTACCAGGCTGGCAGACTGTTCTTCACGACCGAGTACGAAGAAGCCGTGGCCGGCGCCGATTTTGTCTTCATCGCGGTGGGGACGCCCTCCGGCCAAGAAGGAGAGGCGGATCTCAGCCACGTGGAGGCCGCGGCCGAGGGGGTCGCCAGGTCGATGACCGGGCCCACGGTAATTGTGAACAAGAGCACAGTCCCAATAGGGGCCGGCGACTTCGTGGCCAGCGTCGTCAGGAAGTCCAGGCGGTCAGATCACGAGTTCGCGGTGGTTTCGAATCCAGAGTTCCTGCGCGAGGGTTCGGGAGTATACGACTTCCTTAATCCCGATCGCGTTGTCCTGGGAGCAACGGAGCGGTGGGCTGCCGAGAAAGTCGCGGAGCTGTACAGCCCGTTGAAGTGCCCAGTGATCATCACCGACCTTCGCACTGCCGAAATGATCAAGTATGCTTCCAACGCTTTCCTCGCCGCGCGCATCTCCTTCATAAACGAGATCGCCTCCATATGCGAGAGACTTGGGGCCGACGTCAAGCAGGTGGCGCTGGGAATGGGCTACGACAAGCGCATCGGCCACTCGTTCCTCGACGCAGGCGTGGGCTGGGGCGGTAGCTGTTTCCCCAAAGACGTGAAGGCCCTGGAGTACATGGCTGCTATGGAAGGATGTCACCCACAGCTCTTGCGAGCGGTAATGGAGATCAACCGCGACCAGCGCCGCCGTCTGGTGCAAAAGGTCCGTGATGCGCTCGGCAGCCTCGAAGATACGACGATCGGCGTTCTTGGTCTGTCTTTCAAACCCAATACCGACGATATGCGCGAAGCCCCGTCCACCGAGGTCATCCACCTGCTCCAGCACCAGGGCGCTGCCGTAAAGGCCTACGACCCTGTGGCCTTCAAGGTCGCCGAAAGATACCTGTCCAGGGTCGAGTTCTGCGCGGATCCCTATGCGGTGGCAAGCGGCAGTGATGCATTGGTCATCCTCACAGAGTGGAACGAGTTCAAGCAGTTGTCTATGTCCAGGATCAAATCACTTCTGCGACGACCCATTGTCATCGACGGACGCAACATCTACGACCCTGTCGAGATGAGGAACCTGGGCTTCGTCTATCAGGGCATGGGCAGAGGCATGTGGGACGGCGTTCCCGCAGCGTCTATCCCTTGATTCAAGCATCGATTCCGCCTGGCAACGAACCAGCGCAGCACCTACAAGAAGGGCGCCCCCGCGGGGGCGCCTTCGACTCTCAATCTAAGCATTCTTTCAGGCGCGCCGCTATCGGCGCATGCCGCAGCTCCGCCAGCGCCTGGCTTTCTATCTGGCGAATCCTCTCCCTTGTTACACCCAGCTCGCGTCCGATCTCTTCCAACGTCAGCGGCTTGTTATCCCTAAGCCCAAATCGGAGCTCCAACACTACGCGGAATCGCTCCGGAAGTTGCTTGAGAATTTCGCCCACCTGTCCCTTCAGCACCTCGTTTGCGGCATGATCGATGGGCGATGGCGTGGTCGTGTCCTCCACCAAGTCGGCGATCCGCCAGTCAGGGTCTTCTTGCTTCAGTGGTGCGTCGAGTGACAGCGGCTGGTGCAGCGCCTTGACAATGGAACGTACCCGATCCGGCGTCGTGCCTAGCTCATCGGCGATATCCTCGACCATCGGAGGACGCCCGAGTTCTTGCTCGAGCCTCTGGGAAACGCGAATCAACCGATTGAACTGGTCCTGCATGTGTACGGGCACCCGCACCGTTCTAGACTTGTCTGCTATCGCCCGCGTGATAGACTGTCGAATCCACCAGTAGGCGTACGTGCTGAAACGGTAGCCCCTTCTATGATCGAACTTGTCCACGGCGTGAAACAGACCGAGGTTTCCCTCCTGGACCATGTCAGGTAGCGGCAGACCCCGCCCCAGGTGCTTCTTGGCCACGCTCACCACTAGTCTCAGATTGCTCTCCGTCAGCTTGCGTCTGGCCCGATCGCCTTCCGAGACGTGCTTTTCCAGCGTCGCACGCTCATCTGCGCCGATTCCATCTCTTTGCAGCGTGCTCGCGGCAAGCTGCCCCCGCCGCAGCGCGCGTCCCAATACCACTTCCTCCTCGGCCGAAAGTAGCGGCACACGGCTGATCTCTCGCAAATACATTCTGAAGGTGTCTTCGCCGACGAAATCGTCCTCGACGACGTTGCCCGTTGGCTCTGTCTTCGCCACGGGCTCTTCCGCCAGCTCGTTTTGCTTCGGCTCATGGCCAGCCAGATTGGCGCCATCTGCGGACGCTTCCAGTTGCTCTATCCATTCCCCCAGGTCAACTGGGCTCACGATCGTGCCCGCGACCACCATCTTTCCCCTCCTAATTCCAGTAGCTCTTCGCTACTACTATAACGTGCGGCCGGCCGAAAAGTTTCACTTGAAGTAGTCGAAGAGCAGCCTCGCGAGTTCGGCGATCACCTGGCTGCCGCGTTCGGGGTCATCTAGTTCCTCGGCTAGCGCCGCCACGACGAAGGGGCCTCTAGGGCCATAGATTATCCCGGCATCGTGGCGCACCTTCGTCCAGTTGCCGGTCTTGTGTGCGACGCGCGTTCCGGCTGGAAGGTAGCGGGGGATTCTGTCCCTCACGGCCTGGGACAGCAGCAGTCTCAGCATCGCCCGGCTGCGATCCGCGTCCACGGCGCGGCCCGTGGCGATGAGATCGAGCAACCGCAGCATATCCACCGGTGTCGTTCGCTCGCCGTGCAATATCTCGGTGCCTTTCAGCCCCAGAGCGTTCATAGTCTGATTGATTCTCCAAACATCCAAACTATCCAGCAGCACGTGGGCGGCCGTGTTGTCGCTGTACACGATCATTCGGTAGACCGCCTCATCGATCGTCATTGTCGAGCTGACGGGCGCCGTTGGCTCGCCGTCGTCGTAGCTAGTCGCCGCCTTTTCGGTTACCGTCACTATCTCGGCGAAGGACAGCCTTCTTTCCGCTTCTCGATGGAATGTCTCGTACATCACCGGCACCTTGTAGAGGCTCGCCGATTCGAAGACCCGATCTCCATTGACCTGTGCAAACTCGCCTGTGATGAGATGCTTCACGGCTACGCCGTAAACACCCTGCTCGTCTTTGAGCCCGTTGACGATGATCTCTGCCAGTCTTCCGCTCGGCGTGTCGGAGACGGCGTCGACAAGGTCGGGGGCGGACACCCGCGGCTGAGTCGCCACAGCGAGGGTCGGCGCCACCGTGGGACGTGGAACGGCAGCGGACGCTGCGTTTGGCGTGCCGGTGGCCGTGGGAGTGGCCGTCCGGCTTGGCGTTGGTAGGGGCGTGAAGGTGGGTGTAGCCGTGCGACTTGGCGTGGCGGTGGCCGACAGCCGCGTCACGATGGGCGTCGCCGTGGGACCGACGCGCTGCCCGTAAGGTGTTGGAACGTCCGTTGGCCGGCGGCTCGCTAAGCGTCCCTGTTCGAGAGCAAAAGACCGCAGAATCGTTTCGAAGATCTGCTCGAATTGCGTCGTCTCGGTGCTCAGATGAATGCGAAAAGTGGCATCGTCGGCGCTCAAGTAGGCTACGTCGTAGAGACCGGCGTGCGGCACACGATCGGTGAGCCTGATGCCGTTGAGGTCGGCCACGACGATGGACGCCGAGCGGTAGCCTTTGCGGCGCAGCTCTTCGATCTCGCCCCTCGGCCAAGTTTCCTGAACAGTGCCGCGCGTCGCGGTTATCCAGACATCGGCGTCCCTGGACCCCCGCCCTGCGGGCCCCGGCGATGTCGGCGCGTTGGTGCTGAGCCTGGTGCTCTTTTGCGCGCCCGCGCCGCTTTCCTTTGACACGGACCAGCCCTGCGGGTAATGGACCGAGAAGCCGAGCTCCTCGTCGTAGAACTTCGACCAGGCGGTAGCTGGCGTGCCCTTCTGGCCGCAAGCGGCGATAAGTAGCACAACCAAAATCACCACGACACGCGAGAGCCTGCGCATCAGCTACCTCCGCCGACCGCCGACTCGAACGGTAAGACTGCTGTAGAACGCATTATCGCCGGTCTCACTCGTTCGATACCTCGTCCAGAGCCTCGGACGGCTCTTTCAACGCCTCGCCAACCGGCCTCTTGCACGCGCATTATAACATAGGCAAAGATGGATTTGTCCAAGCGAGAAGATGTTAGCGAGCCGGTGCCCCGGGGGTAACCAGCCTGAGGCCGGGAAAGTACGCGCGATAGTAGCCGATATCGCGGGTGAGGAGGCGGTTGGCTTGGTGGGATGCATGACCGCCCACCAGGAAATCCGCGATGATGTGCTGCCGCCAAGCGAGGGGTGCTCCACAGCCAGGACATTGGATAACGGCCTTGTGCCCGCACCTGGGACACTGCACCTGCTTGCCTCGACGTGCGGTGTAGCGCTGCCACGCAGCGGCAGCTTGGAGCAGGGCCTCGGTCGAGAAGCCATCGACGCGGATCTGGAGATCCTTAATGAACTGGATGGCGTCTTCGCGCTGCGCGAAACCGGCCGCCAGCTCCGTGCACACCACCGGGCAAATCGCTACCTGTCCTGCGGCCAGTACTTCTTCGAGGACCAGACGCGAGGAAGAGGCCGCAGTGTCATCACCAGCCAGCAGGTCGAGCAGAACGTTGGTGTCGACCGCCGTAATCAACTCTCGTCCCCGTTATCTTCAGAGCGCTCGCCGCGCAGCAACTCCATCATCTCGTTCACCGAACCTGCGGGTAGCCTGTCGCGCAAGTAGCCCTCCCATTTCTGGAATACTTTGGCGGGCACGCGCTTCCGAAGTATCACCCGCCCTTGTTCCAGTCCGAACTCGACCTCGGAGCCGGGGCCGATCCCCAGGGCATCACGAATCTCTTTGGGCACCGTCACCTGTCCCTTACTAGTCATGGTCGACATCGTATCCTCCTACCAGTATCGTATTACCCACATGGTAACACAAGATCGAAGTGCAGACAATACCGGTCCAGGCTGCGTATTGCGTATGTCTTGCAATTCAGTCGGATACGTTGTAACATGCCCATATGGATTAAAAGCCTGGGAGGGGCTTCAGCCAGGTGGGGGCAGGGTGGCGGTTGGGGAAGCTGATTTCGTGTATTGTCGGGGCTTTCTTGATCGCTCTGTCACGGCCTTGCGTGCCTGGCCGGAAGTGGTCTCTATTTGCTGGCCGCTCCGACTAAGTCGTGGGAGCGGTCGATGTTTTGCCCCGCTGCAAACGTCGGCGACGTGTTGCACAACAGAGGGGCGAGCCAAATTCCCAAAGGAGCCGCCAATGAAGGTGCTTGTGACCGGTGGGGCGGGGTTTATCGGTTCGCACGTGGTGGACGCGTTCATCGAAAACGGCTTCGAGGTCGTGATTGTGGACGATCTTTCCACGGGCCGAGAGAAAAACCTGAATCCTGGGGCCAGGTTCTACAAGGTGGATATACGAGAACCTCACCTGGAAGAGGTCTTCGCCACCGAGAAGCCCGACTACGTTAGCCACCACGCCGCTCAGTTGAGCGTCCGCATCTCGGTCGATAGGCCGCTGCACGACGCCACGATCAACGTCGTAGGCTCTCTCAACGTGATCGAGAACAGCCGAAAATATGGCGTGAAGAAGCTCATCTATATCTCTACGGGCGGAGCGGTATACGGCGAGCCCGTCTACCTGCCTTGCGACGAGCATCATCCTATCAACCCAATTTGCCATTATGGTGTCACGAAGCACACCCCCGAACACTTTCTGTACCTGTATCGTGAGCTTTATGGGCTTAATTACACTGTCCTCAGGTATCCCAACGTGTTTGGGCCCCGCCAGGACCCGCTTGGGGAAGCAGGCGTGGTCGCCATCTTTATCGGGCAGATGCTTCAGAATCAGCAAGTTACCGTAAACGGCTCTGGCGAGCAGGAGCGCGATTTCCTTTTCGTCGGGGACACTGTTTCGGCCAATCTTCTGGTGCTGGAGAAAGGGGACGGGGAGATCTACAACATCGGATCCGGCGTGGGCACCTCTGTCAACGAGATATGTGGCCACCTGAAGGGAATCACGCGGTATCCCCGAAGCGAGGTGCACGGCCCGCCCAAACTTGGCGAGACCTTCAAGATATACCTGGATGCGACGAAGGCACAACGCGACCTGGGCTGGCGCCAAGAGGTTGGCCTGGAGGAGGGTCTGAGCAGGACAGTCGACTATTTCCGGGAGGAACTCGGCGCGTAGAACGTGAGCCCTGGCCTGGGGTGCGGCGGAGCGCGCTAGTTTTGCCCTGAAAACCGGTCCAGCGTGCTTCCCTGGCATCGAAAACGTTGCTGAAGTGAGTGCGATAACAATGAGAAGCAGCCATTTGGGGAATGTCCAGTCGGCTGGAGCAATCGGAGCTGCGACAGCGGCAGTCGAGATCGGCATACTTACCAAGGGTAAGCCGACCCTCAGCATGGCGCTGGTCAGCCTTTTGCTCCAGGAGATGGGTAACATCCGTATCCACATCGTGGACACGGGTGACTCGCCGGCGATCAAGAGGGACGACGTCGTGTTTGCCCTTAGGCTGGCTTTTGACCGGGGAATACCGTGCGGCTACGAGCACATCCGAGAACGCTACAGGGCCTTCAGCGTGGGCAGGCTGAAGCTGCTGGAGGCACTGCGCGGGTCGAACATCTGCTTTATGGACGACGATGTGGTCATGGCGTCGAATACCCTGTCTCATATGTTGCCCGTGGCCGAAGCGAATCCTAGTTATGGATATATCACGCCCTATTGCAAGAACGCGGGCTTCGTCGGTGGGCCGCTTTCTGGAACCTCCCACTACTCTCCCGGGGGCATGTTTTACCAAGATGACGTCGTCCGGCGCATACTCCACGAGTACTATGCCACGACGGTGGACGTGCTGGACGAGAAGAAGTCACGTGACAAGGTCTGGGAAATCGCCTTTTTGACCGAGCTGTTCACTCTGCTCGGACGCAGATGTATTGTCCAGCCCGAGAACGTAACCTACCACCTAGACTATCGGGAGCGACTCAACAACTGGGACCTGGACGAGAGCAGGCTGGTGGCGGCGAGCAAGGCGAAGGCTCAGGAAATGGTAGGGAAGCTGGGCTAACGGAAGCAGCGCCTGATTCCAATGATGTCGTTGTACTGGCAGCAACAGGGCAACCACATCCGCCTTAGGCGGACCCTTAGAAGATGTCGCGGCAAATGTTGCCTGATTAAGCACCAGGGCCGGTCTCACGTTGAGGCCGGTCAAGCTTCTCCATCATCTCGGCGGCAGTTTGGGCTGCAGCTTCTTTGCCCTCTTCCCACGCCTTCTGAACACGTGCTCGCTGCTCGTCGATCACGGTCTTACCCGTGTCCAGCAGCTCGTCGGCAACGGTTCTGGCGAGAGTCGTCACGCCCTCTGCCTTGCCCTGAAGCTCGATCGTCTTCTCCAAAAGCTGTTTGCGGGTCTCCTCGCCCGGTCGCGGTGCGAATATCAAGGCTAGCCCGGCGCCGACTATGCTGCCGATAACAAACCCTGCGAAGAAGCCTGATCCTTGTTCTGCCATGATCGCTACCTCCTTCTATCCTTGTCGAGCCCAAGCATGACCTGCGCGAATCTGCTGGCCGCTGCGACGGCGCTGGCCACGCGGACTATGGGCGAGACGGCCGTCCGTCCCACGAGGGTGGTGGTCACCTGCACCGTGTCCATCGTCTTGCGAGCCGAGGAAAAAAGAGGTGACACCTCACCTTGAACGGATTTCACGAGCTTGATAGTGTAAAGGGCAAGGACGATAACGACGACGAGGGCCACGATGTTCACCAACGCCAGGAAGATTATCGCAATATCTCGGGCCGTTCCCACATCCAAGTACGAAGCACCTCCTTCGCCGACACTAGCAGTCCATCAAGTGCAAATTCTATCACACCCTCGTTCGGTTAGCAAGCAGAATAAGCACCCATGCGGCCGTGCTCGACTCGACCACGTGAACGTCCCCGAGCATGTAGATGCCCCCGGGCAGGAGCTTTTCGCCAAGAACCTGGCCCAGAAAGAAGCCGGCGAACCCCGCTATCCAGTAGGTGATGAGGCTCTTGCCCTGTTGCCCGACGATCAGACGGAAAAGCAGGGCGTGCAGCGTCGTCAACAGCAGTACCAGGACCCAAAATGGCGGTAACGCGTACAGCGCCTCCACGCTCGTATCTCCGATTGCAGGAATTGAATGCATTATAGCACGATCCGTGCTATACTTATCCTATCCCAAGCAACTGAGTACGACGGCACAGGCGGATCACCTTACTTTCTTGTCCGTAGGGTAGCCGGCACGAGAATTGCCGGAGTAAGGCAAGTCGCGGCGGCGTTAGAAAGATCGCTTGGGATTGCCATTTCTTGTGAGCCTCCGCCGGAAGACGTCTAGCGAACAGGAGGGAATGCCGTGGAAGAAGATATCTTGGGCGGATTGAAAGCCTTTATTGGTCCTGAATATGTCCTTTGCGACCGGTGCGGCAAGCCCATTCGGCGCCGCAAGGCCGAGGTGGCCCAGGAAGGCCTGGGCGAGGATACGCTGTCAGCCTTCGAGGAACTCTGCGACGAGTGCCGGGTGCCAGAAAAGGACGAGGAAACTCCTCCCGAGTAGATGTTCAGGGGCGCCAAGCCACTCGATCCCTTCAGTAGCTGGTAGCTGTTTCAGGAGGTCGGGGCGGGCACGTACTTCCACGCCTCCTCTGGCACATTCTCTGCCCAGACGTTCATCCGATTATCTTGTCGCTGAAGATAGGTCCACTTCAACCAGTCTCGGTTGTCTCTGTGGGGATAATCCTCCCGCACGTGCACTCCCCGGGTTTCTTGGCGGTACAGGGCCGACATAAGCATCGCCTTGGCGTAGAACAGGCAGCATTCCGTTTCGTGCGCCTTAATGAGCTCGTGCACGTCTGGCGTCGCCACGTTCGGGATAAGATCGTCCTCAACTCTATCCAACTGCCTCAGCGCCTTCTCCAGCCTATTGGCCTCTTTGAGCACGCTGATCTCGGCAGGGAAGACGTTGCTCTGGATCTCAAAGAGAACCTCATCTGGCAAAGGGCCGCTCTGGCGCGAAAGAGGCGTGAAAAACGTCTCCTCAAACGCCCTGACCTGGCCTGCATCAGTCTTGGGCTGTGTAATTCCAAGGGCGTAGTCTGCCGCCGTGACGCCTGCACGTGCCCCTAGGACGATGCAGTTGGCCAGCGCGGAGCCACCCCAGCCCGTGCCGAGGCCGTGGCTCAGCCATGCCCCCGCGTCTCCGGTGGCGAAAAGGCCCTCTACGTTCGTACGTCCGTCCAGGTCGATGGCGATTCCCGCCGCGGAACCCTGCGTGCCCTGGAACGACGGGATCCACTCGATGCGATCCTTCGTGATATCAATGCCTGCTCGCTCAAAGAGCTTGGTGCCCCACGGTATCAGCTTGCGCGAGAGGGCGTGGTGCTCCTCGGTGAGCGCAGTCAAATCGAAGTAGATCGGCCCGCGGCCTTCGCTCACCTCTCTTGCCATCGCCACTACCACCCAGTTGACCGGCGCCCTGTCCTTCATGGCCGGGTAGTATCGCTCCATAAAGGGCTCGCCCAGCCGGTTCCGAAACCTCCCGCCCATAGCGGTGAACCGACTCATACCGGTGGTATCGTAGTCGCGGGACGACGAGTTCCACGCGATGGCCTCCATTCCGCGCAACCGCGCCCCGCAGTCGTAAGCCATCCGGTATGCCTCGCCTGTGGAGAAGTGCTGGCCAAAGTAGTTGGCCCGCAGCGTGCATGCGCCGTTTGCCAAGATCACGGCCTTGGCCTCGACCAGGAAAACGCGTCCGTTTCGCGTGTTGACTCCGATGGCGCCACCGGGCCTGCCATCGGAAATCAGCAACTCGTCGGTGAAAACGCGGTCCAGCACCCGTGCTCCCTGGCGTTCTGTCTCTCTGCGCATCGCCTCCATCATTTGCGCGCCGTTGAACACGACCGAGAGCGATACGCGTCCTCTCCCAGGCTCGCGTCTGTAGCTGCCATCGGTCTTCTCGAACTTGACGCCGAACCTGTCCATCTCCTCAACACGCTGCAGCGACTCCTGGAGCGCGACCTCGATCCAGCGCTGGTCGGAGAGGTAGTCGCCGCCCACGACCATCTCCTCCACCCACTCGTAGGAGCTGTCCGTGGGCATGAAGCACCTGATGTCGCCCGAGGCGAACTTCGCCGCCCCCGTCTTGCCGGCAGGCCCCTTATCGAGGACGCAAACCGAGGCTCCACGCTGCCTGGCACGGATCGCGGCCCAGCACCCCGCTATGCCGCCGCCGACGACTAGCACGTCGGCGGTAAGTCTTGTCGGTTCTTCCAAGCGATATCCCTCCTACGGGAGCGTTTTCACCGACCTTTCCCAGTAGCTCGTGTCGATGAACTTCTCTACCTTGGGCAGTGGCGGCTGAAAATCGCCGGCCTCACCCATGCTGTCGATCACAGCCTGAATGGCCGGCACGTTCACGGCACCGTCTTTGTCCCAGGCCGCCGCGTTGAACGATGACTCATAGCCATGCCTCGCATAGTTATCCTCTAGCTTGGCGTACTTTTTCAGGAGCGCAACGGCTTCGTCCCGGTTCTTAGCGTCGTATACCCACCTGGTGCCCTTCGCCCAGGCCCTGATAAACCCTGAAAGCACCCGCTCGTTCCTCCAAGGACGATGCTCAGCTTCTCTCCCTGTTCGACCGCTCTGATCATGACGTCAGGGGTGTAGTAGGCAACGTCGACAGATCCGCCGATCAGCGCGCTGAGCAATTTGTCGCCTGTAGAGATTACCGTCACCTCCAGATCGATGTTCTCCCCTTTGAGGAAGCCCTTCTCTTCAGCCGCGTACAGCGGCAGGCGATCGGTGATGGCGATGGCGGTGGCATACCTGATGGTTATCGGCGGTGTTGCGGGCTTCGACGTCGCCGGCTTGGTTTCCACAGCCTTCTGTTCCGCTTTTGGTGGCGGCGCCGCCGTTGCACAAGCGGTTCCCAACAGCACTAGACCCACGAGGATACTGGCTAGAATTCGCATCGGGATTCTCCTTTCGCTGTACATACTTACACAGCCCGCCAACACTCTTGATGCATGTGCGCCTAGTAGAGACGACCCGCCGGGTCGTCTCACGGGTACCAACCTGAGATACCCTTATGACCATAGGAGTTCGACCACCATAATGTAGGGGCGAACGGCGTTCGCCCTAATAGTCTCTCAAACTGACCGACACGCCGTGCAGCGTGCAAAACATCGGTCCGATGCCTCCTAATCGGTCTACACGTCGAATTCTCTCACCTGCGTGCCAACGCTGAGGGCGAACGCCGTTCGCCCCTACATTAACTGCATCCTCAGCCGACATCCCCCACATTGGTTATTGACGTCAAGCTGATGTCCACAAGACGTCCCGCCGTGTCGTCTCTACAGAATCCACTGGTCACGCCTACGCGAGACATCGTCGACGCCGCCCCGTTTAGGTCGGCCTCTCAGTCGCCGCGTTCATCCCGGCGATTTTTCCGGATGTAAAGCACTCCCCGATGTTGCCTCCGAGCTGATACAGGTGGCCGAAAAAGGAGCCGAGCTCGCCCACCGCGTATAACCGGGGGATAACCTCGCCAAACGAGTCGATGACCTGCTGCTTGGCGTTGTGCACCGGTCCACCCTGAGTATTGGTGATGATCGGCCACACTTCCACCGCATAATACGGAGGCTTCTGGATCCGCATCATCGTGGCAGGAGGACGGTGCAAAGGATCATTGCCTGTCTCGACGATCCCGTTCCACTCTCTGACCGTTGTCTCCAGCCGCTCGGCGTCCATCCAGCCCTGGTTCTTCGGGCAGCGCTCTCTGACGGCGGTCGCCAGCTCCGCGAGGCTCTCGGCACGGATTATCCAGCCCTTCTCGATCTCGCGGCTATTGTCGTCGCTCCACTCGTATTCGTAGCCCGGGAAGGCCATGGGCCGTGCGATGGGCTCCAGCTTGCGGCCATCTTCATCAAAGATCAGGTAGGATGGAATCCGTGGGTAGCCGGGAAGGTCGGGGTCGAAGATCTCCATCGGGCGGTGGGGAGTGTCCTGGGGGGCCGGCGGATACTCGTCCATATACCTGGAGCCAAACTTGTCGACGACGATCCAGGGCATCCTTCTCCTGGGGTTGCGGTACCCCGCAAAGGGGTGCCGATAGGCGATTGGCGAGTGATCGAACTTGAAGCCATAAGAGCCGTGAATGTGCCACATATGCCAGAGTGCGGCGCCAACTTTCTGCGCCATGGCGATGCCGTCGCCGGTGTGGGTGAGGGGAGCCATCGAGTAGAACGGGATACCCTGGAGATACTGCTTCTGGAACCACTCGCTTTGCTCGAAACCTCCGGTAGCCAGGATCACGGCCCGGCGCGCCCTGATGGCGATCTCTCGACCGTCGCTTTCGGCCACAACCCCAGTCACAGCGCCCGTGGCGTCGCTTTCCAGCCGGCGAGCCGGCGTCGAGAACAATGCCTTGATGCCCCGGGCGTCGACGTTGTCGACGATCACCTTGATCAGGTTCACCCCGCCAGGGTTATCGTAGCACTGCAGCCAGGGAAACGACGTAAAGCCCGGGATCTTGGATACCCGAATACTGTAGAACGTTTCTCGCCCTGGGTAGGGATACGCCCCCTGCGTGTTCGGTACTCGTCTCACCTCGGCGCCGTCAGTCTGAGCCAACTCCCGGATGAATGACTCGTTCTGGGCCAGTCCCTCGGCGAAGACACGGATCAGATCGTCGTCCATTCGTCCACCCGAGACGGCCTTGAGGTACTCGAAGGCGGCATCGGCGTCGTCTACGCCCTTGGCCGCGCCGCCTGCGAAGATCGAGCAGCCGCCGGGATACTGTCCTTTCTCGATCAGCAACACCTCCGCGCCGGCATCGCGCGCCATCGCCGCCGCGACACCACCGGCCAGTCCGTATCCTACCACGAGGACGTCGGTCTCCATATCCCAGTATTCGCGCACGTCACACCTCCCGTTCTGAAATTGTGAATCCGCCGCATCGCCGGTTGCTCCTATCTGGACAACTGGCTACCGGTCTGATTGGCCATATTCTACGCCACCTCCTTGTTTTGTCAAGCCCGGCGGCCGGTGGAAAAGTGGCGGCTTGTTGACCGTGGTGGTAAACTGAACTAATCAGATCTTTATAGGCTGATATTCAACGCGCCGGGCCACGATGAAGTGGCCTGGCTCATACGGCTACCGCCAAAGTGGCCGCGCGACCTCGCGCTGGCTTGGACGAAGGTGACCTTGGGGCGGTACTTGGGATTGCGGGTCTAGTCAGAAAGGAGCGCTATGCCCTTCAAGACGGGTGTGGGTCGACCCGACGGACTATTCGTACGCACTTTGATGGTGCAGTCTTGAGCCCCATGGTGATCGGCGACAGCGCCGGGATTCACCAAGAGTCATCGCGATAATTGGCAAAGGAGGAACAGCATTGAAAAACCAACGACACAAGGCCATTGCGCTCGTAGCGGCAGCAGGATTGGTCCTGAGCTCGATTTCGGCAGTGCTCCCTGGCCTGCCGGGCCAGAGCGATCTACACGCCGAGGGCCTACCAGCAGACAGCTCGGGCGATACAGTGCATCTGACCGACCAGCCGGGTAACTGGTTCAGGAGCCATCAAACGGGCACGCCACTGTCGGTCGTCGAAGCAGGTGGCCGGGTCAATTTCCACATCGGCAGCCAGACCGATACCAAGCATACGGTAACGCTTCTGATTCGTCCCCCGGATTCGAATCTGGAAGTGGACCAGGATGATTCTATCAGGTCAAGCGTCGGCGTCACATTTGACAGGCCCGGCGTGTACCTGTTCACGTGCAAGGTCCATCCGTACATGCAGGGAATAGTGGCGGTAAAAGACGCGCAAGGAAACATCCCGCCGGTCAGCAAGGCGCAGCTCCCGTTTATCGGCTATCTGGGCGTCGATTCTCTGCCGGCCTCGACAGTCCTTTCCGTCTTGACCAATGTCGCCGCTACCGACGCGGACAAGCGCGCCAAGTGGAATATTTTCGGCCCGGCAGGCCAGTTCAAGCCAGCCGTGCCCGGCGTCGGCGAGGTCTGGGTCAACACCCAGTTTGAGACCGTCCCGGGCCAGAACGACGGAGACGGCGTTCCGAAGCCGGGCACGATCACGGTCTTGGATGCATCAACATTCAGCATCAAGCGCGAGATCAACGGTCTCGATCCAGAGGCCGCCGGCCGATGGAACAACCCCCACAATATGTGGGCAGACGCCAGTCTCTCGACGATCTACAACGGCAACTGGTTTGGCAAATGGCTCAACAAGATCGATCGGGCCACGGGCGACGTTCTCGAAAGCATAAACCTGGGCGAGGCGCCAACCCATATCGTGAGCAATCCGAACGAGGCTTCACCGCAGTCAGGCTGGTTGACAAGCCCGCTGAGCGCCGAGAACGATTTGCTTAAGATCGTGGACCAGGGCGGACTCAAGGTCGTCGAGAGCGATCCTACCGGGGCAGGCCTTACACATCCTCACGGCCATTGGCACACCAGCGACGGGAAGAAGGTGGTCGTGCCCAACGTGTTCAAGGGAGTGGGCGTGGCCGGCTCGATATCGATAATGGACCTGGAGAGCGGCAGCGTGCTCAAGGAAATCCCCTTCCAGCCCCAGGGACTCGCCTCCGCGCTGTTGCTCCCCGTGGCTGCGGGCATTAAAGGTAGCACCAAGGCGTATGTGTCGAACATTGGTAGTGGCCAGGTGAGCGTAGTCGACCTGGCCTCGATGAGCTTGGTGAAGAACATACCCGTGACCTTCACTCCAAACGGCCAGCAAGGAGCGCAATTCAGCGTCTTCGACACATTACAGGCGCCAATTCAGCCGCCCGTAAGTCCTGATGGAAGGTACGTGGGTGTTGCCGTTCTCGGTCTTACCACAGTCTCACGGCCACCCACAGGATCGGCGGACCACGTGGCCATCATCGACACAGCCACCGACACGGTCGTGAAGTTCATCGCCACGCCGGCGGGCACGCACGGCGCCCACTGGGGGGCCAAGAAGGGCGGCGGCTACTATCTGTACGTGACCAGCCAGCACTCGAACGCTCTGGTCGTCATCGACGTGGATCCGAACAACGATGGCCGCGCCGACGACGCGCAAATGGTGGGGCGCATCGTTCTGGCCAACGGCAGCGCCGGAGCCGGGGTGACCGACGGCACCGGTGGACAGGGGCTCAAGCCGCTGCCCAACGTCTACGACGGATGGATACAGGACACGGTGGCGCTGTCGGGCACGGGCAGGCTCTCGGCTGAGGTTGAGGGATGGATCAAGGCGCTGACGTCGAGACAGAAGAATCCTTCGCGCTAAATGGACCGGTATAGTATTTGCTTCCTGCCGATCTGGCAGGGCGGGTTTGTGCGAGACGGACTCCGGTACTCCGGAGAAACCCGCCCCTACAGACGGCAGATCTGGTGCCGGACTATTTAGCTTAGGATTAGATTGCTTTCGTGGCGCCCCGGCAGATACGTGCTGGGGGGCCATGCCATTCTCAGACCTCTGGCGCTTTTGCTAATTGACCAGTCGTCCTTGGTGTGCTAGAGTACGGAGCAGGAAACAATCAGCGGTCATCCAGCCACCAGAACCGGGGAGGCGTAACCGTGTTGCATCCTGGCTTGAGGTCGTGGTCGTGTGCCCTGGTGGCCCTTGCCGCGCTGGCGGTGATCCTATCGTTGGCCAGCATAAGCCTGGCCGCCGGCGGCCCTGAGCAGCGACAGGGCCTGAATGTGTCGGCGCGCGACATCGTGGTTTCGCCCATCGCCGCCTCGGTGCGCATCACGATCACCGACGTAGGCTTCGTGCCCGCCGCCGTAACGGTGTTTGTCGGCGATCAGGTAACCTGGTACAACGCGACCACCCAGGCCCACGCGCTGCAAAGCGGCCAGATTTACCGGCTCTACTTGCCCGTTATGGCCAGGCAAGCGAGCGTATCCGTGGCACCGCAAGCGCTAGGTGGCGCAGCAGCACGGGGGGTCGCCTCTTCCCCAGCCAGGCCGGCCAGCTTTGGGGCGGAGTTACCTCCCGGCGGAACGTTCACCTTCACGTTCACGGCCCCCGGCAGCTTTCCATTCTTCCTAAGTAACGCGCAGCAGTTCACGGGGCTGATCACTGTGGAGCCCGTCGGACCGACGAGCGTCTGTGGGGCCATCGAGCAGTCGCAGACCTGGGGGCCTAGCGGTAGCCCCTACACCGCCACGTGTGACATCGTTGTGTCTTCCGGTGTAACACTTACGCTTCTCCCCGATACCGTCATGCGCTTCAACCCATCGGTCGGCATGATAGTGAGCGGTACCCTTACGGCTGTGGGCACCTCTCTCGAGCCCATCACCTTCACCGGACCCGTCACCAGCGCTAGCCCCGGAACCTGGAAGGGAATAACCTTCGGCCCATCGAGCACCCGCTCGCAGTTGGGGGATGCTGTCGTAACCTTCGGCGGTGGGGACGGCCAGTCTGGTCTCACCCTGAACGGATCGACGCTGGGCGTGGAGAATACCTCGATTAGCCAGAACGCCGGCGGCGGCATCTACAATGCCGGTGGCACCCTCACCCTCGGCAACTCGACGGTCTCCGGCAACGGCGCCGCCGGCATCAGCGGCGCCGGAACGTTTACCATCTCCGGCACTCAGATCATCACTAACGTCCGGGGCCTCTCGCTCGGCCTCGGATCGGCGTCGGTCACTAACTCGACTGTTGCCGGAAACCAGGGCGGCGGTATCTTCAACAGCGCCGGCACGGTGAACATCACCGGTAGCACGGTCGGCGGTAACAACCAGAGCGGAATCTGGTCTGACTCCGGCAACGTCACCATCCAGGCCTCCAACATCGCCGGCAACAGCGGCCGGGGCATCTATAGCGCCGGCACGCTCAGTGTGAGCGGCGGGTCGATATCATCCAACGCCGATGGCGTCTACTCGCAAACCGGCTCAGCCACCATCCAGGGCGCCAGAATCTACGGCAACACCGGCTACGGCGTTTTTCGTGCGGGCGGGCCGAGCGTGGTCGGCGCGACACACAACTGGTGGGGCGCCGACTCGGGGCCACTCCACTCGACCCTGAACCCGACCGGCACGGGCGACAACGTTAGCGACGGTGTGACCTTCGACCCCTGGGCGAACAAGAATAGCTTCGTTGGTAGCCAGTTGGGGATCGACGGCCCTGTGGCCGATACGCAAGCATTCGTCGGCGGCGTGAACACCGCGAGCGGCAATCTCTACCTTCAACACGTCGATTTCGCGTACGCTGGCCCCGGCGTGCCACTCGAGTTCACCCGATCCTATAACTCCTTGTCTCCTCAGGCGGGGCCCCTCGGCCTGGGCTGGACGCACAATTGGAATACCAGTCTGGTAGAGGACTCGACCTGGGGGACGGTAGCAGTCACCTTGGGCGATGGCCACGTAGAGAAATGGACCTCGACGGGCACCGGGTATCAAGGGGACCCCGGCGTCTTCCGTACGCTCGCCAAAAACGTCGACGGCTCATTCGTTATGTCCGACACCAACCGGTATCGTCATCGCCGCTATGATTCTGGTGGGATGTACGAGCAGTTCTTTGGCAGACCATTCAATCTAGATGACATGTTCGAGACGGAGCAGTTTAGCTACCATTTCAACCCGGCTGGGCGATTGGAGTCGATTGCCGACACAAACGCCAACACCACCACCCTCAGCTACGACAGCTCCGGGCGCCTGGCAAGGGTCACTGACGCCGTCAGCCGCTCGCTGACGATCAGCCATACGTCGCTGATCAGCCCGAATCTGATCACTCAGGTTTCCGAACCCAGCGGTCGCATCCTTGGGTTCAGTTACGGGCCTGCCGGGGAGCTACAGAGCTCGTTCTGGAACGTGACGCAGGCCATATTCCAGGACTCACAGATGACCTACCTCACAGGGGGGCGGTTGAGCACCCTCCAAGATGCGGCCGGAAACAGAGTAATTCGCGCCACCTACGATGCACGCGGGCGTGTCTCGTTCATGTACGACGCCTGGGACAATGGGACGAGATTCGACTACGACGACGTGGCGCGAAGCACTACCGTGACCGATCCCCCCGGCAACAGGTCCACCTTCCAGCACGACGGCTCCAGGCGCCTGGAGAGCTACACCGATCCCCTGACGACTACGATTAGATTCACCTGGACAACAAGTAACAAGCTTGCGGCGCGAGTCGACGGACGCGGCAACGAGACGCGTTATGCTTACGACGCCCGGGGCAACCTCCTGTCGGTCCGCGGCTCCGTCACGGGCACTTTTACCTACGACTCGCTGGGTAACCTCCTTACCGCAACCGACGGTCGCGACAATACCACGACTTTTCAATATGATGGGCGCAGCAACGTCACCAGCGTAGTGGGCGCAACCGGCTATGGCACGACGCTGACCTACGATTCCAGGGGCCAGTTGCTGCGCGAGACCGACGCCGCGAACAGGCGAATCTCCTATGATAGGGACGCAAACGGCCAGGTGATTCGGTACACGGATCATTTTAGTGGCACCACTGTCTTCGGCTACGACGCGGCCGGGAATCTGGTCAGCCAGACCGACGCCCTCGGCAACACCACCCGCTACGCCTACGACTGGGCCGGTCGCGTTGTCAGCGCGACCAACGCCCTCAGCAACACCACCGTGATCACCCGCGACGCCGTCGGCAGAGTTATCGCCGTGGCCGACCCCCGTGGGGGGGTTAGCCAGGTCACCCGCGATTTCAAAGGCCGGCCTACAGTCGGCGTCGACGCCCTTGGCAATGTAATCGTCGTTTATTACGACACCCGTGACAACGTGATCACGGTTACCGACTCGTTGAGCCAGACGAACACCTACCAGTACGACGCATTGGGTCGGCTCATAACAGCCACTAATCCTATGAGCCTCACGACTTCGTATCGCTACGACGCCGACGGCAACCTGATCGGGATCCTCGACGCTAACGGGCGCTCGACGACGGGTACCTACAGCCAGTCGAGCCTCCCGACGAGCGTGACCTACCCAGACGGAGGAGTCGAGCGCTTCAGCTACGATGCCAACGGCAACCTGATCTCGGAGACCAATGCCAACGGGCGCACCACGACCTACGGCTACGATGCCCTGCAGCAACTCACCTCAAGCACGAATCCCCTGGGACATGCCACCCTCTGGGACTACGGCCCTGCCGGTGATCTGACACGCGTTACGCGACCCGACGGGACCCAAACAACTCTGAACGTCGATTATGCGAGCCGAACGATGACGCTCAACGCCAATGGCATAGCGGCCGTCACCTCGTTCGACTCTGTGGGCGACATCACCCGCGTGAGCGATACCGTTGGCACGACCACCTACGCCTACGATGCCGTGGGCCGGATGCTAGAAGCTACGAGCAGCCCCAGCGGCACCGTGCGCTACACTTACGACGCGACGGGCAACCCCACGTCCATCACCTACCCAACCGGCCTGGTCGTCAGCTACACACACGACCTCCTGAACCGCTTGAGCAGACTTGACGCGCCTAGCATCGGCATCGACTACGGCTACCGGGGACACCAGTTGCGTAGCATATCTTCCGCTGGCGGCACGCAATCTTTGTTCGGTTACGACGGGGGCGATCGACCGGTGTTCATCTCGCACTGGAGTCCCGTCAGCGGCACTGTCGGCTCTTCGCACATTACGCGCGATAATGTGGGGAACATCCTGTCGGAAACCAGGCCAGACGGCACTACCAACTATGCGTATGATAACGGAAACCGACTGACCAGTGTGACCTACCCGAGCGGCGAGCAGGTTGCCTATACATACGATGCGGTCGGCAACCGTACGGCGATGGCCGGCGCGGCGAGTGGCGTGACCCTCTATAGCTATGATGCCGGCGACCGGCTGCTGGCGGCAGGCGTGTCCACCTTCGGCTGGGACCCCAACGGTCGCATGATCACGCGAACCCAGGGGGCGACCACGGTGGTCTACAGATACGACGGCTTCGACCGGCTGATTGGCATCATCAGCGGCACGCGCGTGATATCGTTCACCTATAGCGGCGACGCCCGCACGTCGAAGATCGTCGACGGCGTAACCACCAGCTACAGTCCCGAACGATCCCTCGGCGGTCACGACCCCTTAACGGAATCCCGAGATGGCCAGACCACCCAGTATGTTTACGGCGTCGGATTGACCGCCCGGGTACCGCCTGCCGGCACGCCGTCATTCTATCATTTGGATGCCGACGGCAGCGTCGCCGCGATCACGAACGGCGCCGGCCAGCGGGTAGCCAGCTTTGACTACGATCCCTTCGGCGTCGTCATCTCGCCCACCGAGGGGATTTCCGGCAGCTTTGGCTTCGCGGGGAAGCTCTTCGACCCTGAGACGGGGCTGATTGTGGCGGGATCGCTCTACTACGATCCTTCTCTCGGGATCGTCAACGTCGGGAGCGGCCGCTCCACGTCGAATGCCATCCAGGGCCTGCCACCGAGGCCCCCCATTATTATGCAACCTCCAATGCCGGCTATCTGGGCGAGAAACAGTGCTATCCAGGGCCTACTACCGAGGCCTCCCATACCTATTCGCCCTCCTATGCCGGCTATCTGGGCAAGAAAGAGTACCGTTCAGGGCCTACTACCGAGGCCTCCCATACCTATTCGCCCTCCTATGCCGGCTATCTGGGCGAGAAACAGTGCCATCCAGGGCCTGCGACCGAGGCCTCCCATACTTGTTCGCCCTCCTATGCCGGCCATCTGGGCGAGAAAGAGTACCGTTCAGGGCTTACTACCGAGGCCCCCCATTATTATGCAACCTCCAATGCCGGCTATCTGGGCAGGGAATACGATAGGGCAGGGTACACCAGCGCCGTACCGCTATACGGTAATACCGTTCGAGGATCAGTGGCCAGATCCTTTTCCTCTCGATTTCAACGACGCGGTCGTAGGCTATAACTATGCTTACAAGCTAGCACAATCGGGTGTCTTGCAGAGGCTAAATGACTGGCTCGGCGGGATGAGTGAAGTGCTGTGGTGAGCCAGCCGCGTGCAATTGACAGACGGGCCACCCGACGCTATAATGAGCGCATCCTGGGTGAGACGAGCAAACTGCAGCGCGCCTTGGCGAAAGCATCTGTGACCGCGTTTTCGCTGCCCTAGTGCGGCAGCCAGACATTGGGCTGTGCCGGTGTCGGCTGGCGGGAGGCGTACCGGCCGGCGATACTGCATAAGCGTGCCTTAGCAGCCTCAAATAGGCATCGGGCTGAACTACGAAGTTAGGAGGAGATCAGTGCCCCCGGTGGTAAGCGAAGATGGTTGCACGGCGTGCGGCATCTGCGTCGACATCTGCTCGGAGGATGTCTTTGCGGAGCTAACGGAGGGTGACCGTGTCGCCCGGGCCAAACGCCCCGATGAATGCTGGCATTGCGGCGCCTGCGTGATCGATTGCCCTACGCAGGCTATCAAGCTCTACATTCCCTTGCCCATGCGGCTGTGATACTGGTCGAGGGAGCGTGCTATTGTGACGAGAATGGCTGAGAACTGCGTAGACGCAGATGTGCTCGTGATCGGAGGGGGCCTTGCCGGCTGCATGGCCGCTATTCGGGCGAGCGAGTTGGGCGTTTCCGTGGTGGTCGCGGAGAAGGGCAACACGATGCGCAGTGGCTCCGCCGCAACCGGGGTAGATCACTATTGGACCTATATCCCCGAGATACACGGATCACAGCTTAGCGTTGAAGACCTGGTGCTTGATCACACCGAGTTTGCGGGAGGGTTCCTCAATCAGGACCTCGCCCTGTACATCGTCGGCAACAGCTACAAGAGGATACTCGACCTGGAGCGCTTCGGCGTTCCGATGCGCGACGAAAAAGGTAGCTTTCGACTCGTGAAGAAGATTCATCGCGTATCCAATTTCCTGCATTTCGCGGGGCGAGACCTGAAGGTGAAGCTGACCGAGCAACTGAGGAAAAGACCGGTTAGAATCGTCAACCGGATGATGGTGACCGAGATATTGACCGGAGACGGCGCGGCTTGTGGTGCCATCGGCTTCAACACGCGCAGCGGGGAGCTCACTATCTTCCGGACGAAGTCGATCATATTGGCCGCGGGCAGTATGCACCGGCTGTACAAAAACCCCACCGGACTGTTCTTCAACACCGCCTATCCAGGCACTCACACGGGCGATGGATGCGCTATGGCGTACAGGGCTGGGGCGGAGCTGATCAACATGGAGTTCACCAGCCACCAGACCGGGCCGAAGAACTTCCAGCGCTGTGGGCGCGGTTCCTACACCCCAGGTGGCCGCATGGTGGACGCGAAGGGCTCCCCGCTTGGGGCGCGCGAATCGGGCGGTCAGACCGGCACACGGCTTGCGATGGACCGCTCTGCTGAGAACACCGGGGGCTTTCTGCAGGCCCTCCAACAGGGACGCGGGCCGGTGTATATGGATTGTACCGCCGCCTCCGAGGAGGACATCGACTACATCAAGTGGGCACTAGGAAACGAGGGCAACTACGCCTTTCTGACCTATCTGGACGAGGAGGGATTGGACCTTCGCAAGGACAGAATAGAGTTTGCCTTCTACGAAGCCAAGGTTCAAGGTGGCCGCTCGGGCGTGGACATCGATGTAGACGGCAGGTCGTCCATCAAGGGCCTCTTCGTGGCCGGAGACTGCATAGGCGGGATGATCCGCTCCGCGGCGCCAGGTGCGTTTACCATGGGCTACCACGCCGGGGAGGTGGCGGCTGAACAAGCCGCGCAAAGTGGCGAAACAGGGCTTTCCGCGGATGGTTTGGCAAAGGTCGCGGAACGAAAGGCGGTCTACGAACGCCTGCTATCTCGTCAGTCCGGCGCCAAGTGGCAGGAAGCTTTGCTCGCGCTCCAGAACATCATGGACTCCTACGCGGGCCATTTCAGGTCGGAAAGCATGCTGACGGCCGGGTACGACCATCTGACAAGGCTTCGCGGGCGAGTCGAAAACGAGCTGATGGCGGATGATCCGCATGAGTTGATGCGCTGCCTCGAGGTCGTGAACCTACTCGACAACGCCGAGATGGTGCTGCTGGCGGCTAGGGCACGCAAGGAGAGCAGGTTCGGCCTGAGCCACCGCCGCGTCGACTATCCCCAGACGGACAACGAGAACTGGTTCAGGTTCCTGGCCGTCAAAAGGCAGAACGGCCAGCCGGTGGTGGTGGAGAAGGCTATTAGGCACGTGCTGTAAACTAGGCTATCGTGCGGTGGTCTCTACTCCATTTCCTCCTCTTGCCTCGTCGTCGGGAGGGAGAGGTGTATTTCCCTTTCCCTCTCTTCCGCCGTGAGCTTGTAATGCTTCTCGCGCCACGTCTCCCACTTGGGGAATAACTCGGTCGCTAGTTCCCTCGTGAGCTGGCCTATCTGGGTTTCCGCGCCCCGCTTGCCTTCGAAGATCTGCGCCCATCTAAGATCCACCAACTCCATCACTTTACGGGGTGGAAAGCCCACCGGAGCCCAATGCCCTCCCCAGGCTCGCTGGAACGGGTAGTCCAGCTTCTTCGTCGCGTCGATCAGCACCTTGTCGGTGTACTCTCCCTGGGAGCGGGGGACCGAGGGGTCTGATCGCGAACACGGCCCGAACCGCAGCACTTCGATGTCACGGCTTCCCTGGGTCCTGTAAATGATGGCCCACCATACTTGGCCAAGGTCAAACGGATCGATGTCCTCGTCCACGACCACGACGTATTTCAAGGATCTGCCATGTGGGCTGGATAGCAAAGCGCGACCGACGATGCGCGAGTGTCCTACGTAGTGTGGTCGCATCGCCACCACTGCCGCGGCCATCGAATCGCCCTCGGGTGGGCAGCACACGGCCACCACGCCTGAAGGGCCGTGTGTTTCGAACATCCTCATCGCGTTCGCCGCGTTCTCTACGGCGTGCAGCGTGTGGTTCTCCGTTATCGGCTTGCCCAGTAGGGCACCCCGCAGAATCGGCTGGTTGCGGTGACAGATTGCCGTCACCTCGAAGACCGTCCGCATCCGCACGCCGCCTCCGTGGTAGCCCGTATGCTCCGATAGAGGTCCTTCCTCCTTGCGCTCGAAGGGCAGGATGTGACCCTCGAGCACTATCTCGGCGTTGGCGGGAACCTCGAGATCGACGGTTTCGCACTTGACCAGCGCGATCGGCGCTTCGCGAAGCCCGCCGGCCATGTCGTACTCGTCTACCGCAGGAGGAAACGATGCTGAAGCCACCATTGGAATCGTTTCGTCAGCGCCAATAACCACGGCCATCTCCAGCGGCCTTCCTTGGCGCTCCATCTCCGCAAAGTGTTGTGCTATCTCCTTTGAGGGTAGGAAGCCCACCCCGGCGTGTCGTTTGTCGTGGATCATCACGCGATACATCCCCACGTTACGAACGCCCGTCGCGGGCTCCTTGGTAACATTGCCGTGCCAGGTACCTATGTAGCGTCCCCCATCGCGCGGCGTCCACCACGGCACCGGAAACTCCAACAAATCGACGTCGTCGCCCGTGTGCACGTTTTCTTTTACGGGCCCAGTGGAAACCATGATGGGTTTGATGGGCTTGTGAAGGCGTTCTTTGTAGGCGCCGATGATCTCTTTCACTGGCGTCGCCGCGTCCAGCCCCAGCGCCAGTGCAAAACGCGGGTAGCTATCGACTGCCGCGCACAGGATGCGATAATCCCGGTTGTGGCCCTTCAGATTCTCGAACAGCAGCGCCGGACCCTTCGGGCGCAGGTCCATGGTCTTGCGAACCCAGCCGCCGATCTCGTACTTCCAGTGTACCTCCAGCGGAATCCTCTTCAGCTCGTCCTTTTCCTCGAGGACCCCGATGAACTCCCTCAAATCCTCGTGCGCCATGCGGTTTCCCCCCAAATGCCTTTCACAGTATGGGATTCTTCGTCGCTCCCCACCCCAGCCGGCCTCCTCACCACGCTCCTCAGAATGACAACTACGGATACAGCGCTACTCGCCGTACAGCTTCTTGATGAAGCCGCTGTCGTCGAGCTCCTTCACCAACCGGTTGTCGAAGAACTCCTCAGCCTTGGCGCTCTTTGCCTTGGGGTCCTCTTGCGCCGCTTCATTCAGCACAGTTTGTACACCTTCGGCCGTCACATATGGCACTTTTGGCAAGACCTTGGTCACTATCACATCGTAGGTCTCTTCCAACACCTCCCTGTCTTGGATGTTGGAGTACTTGCCTATCACTTTGACGGTGAACTCCTTGTCTCTTTTTGCCACCGCGATGGCCTCGATAGTTGCCATCAGGAAGCTCATGATGGTCTCCCGGTTCTTGGACAGGTAGTCCTTTCTGGTAACCACGGAGGTCTGAGTGTACGGTATGCCCAGAGACGTGATATCGACGAGCTCCCGCATTCCCTGCTTCTTAGCCGTCAAAGTGTGTGGGATTGAAAACACTCCCCCCTGAATTCCTCCTGCCTGCAAGGCCGCCAGAGTCTCGGTCGCACCGCCGGTTTGGACCAGGGCCACGTCTTTGTCTGGCTCCAGACCGTGCTTCGGAAGGACGTAGCGGGCCGCAAAATCGCTACTGGCGCCGCGCCTACCCACGCCGACTGCCTTCCCTTTCAAGTCTTCGACACGCAAGATACTTGGTTGGCCAAACAAGTAGAAAATCACGGTGTTGGTCGTCGCCGCCACCATAACCAGATCGGCGCCACTCAAATTAGCAGCAATCACCGGTGCGGTTCCCATAGTAGCGAGGACCACCTCTCCCGAGAGCATAGCCGGGACGATCGTGGTTGATGTCGAGATGAATGCGAGGTCCACATCCAGTCCGTACTTCTCGAAGAGCCCGGCTTCCTTGGCTATCCAAGGTGGTGACTGCATACCGCTGAGAGCGCTGTAGATCGCCTTTAGCTTGGTGGGCTTCTTTTCCTCGGCCTTGGCTACTTTTTCCGGTTTGGCATCTTTGGCTTGCGGTTTTGCCTCCTTCGCGGGAGCCGGTGTCACCACCTGAGGTGGTGCGGTGGTGGCAGACGGCGCCGGAGCCGCTTTCGGCGGCTGAGTCGGCACCGCGGCGGCCGGAGCGGGCGCCGGAGGCTGGCTACATCCAAGAACCGCCACGGTCAGAACAGCCACAAGGGCGCAAACCGACACGATTCTTGCGGACGGGACGCAACGGCTTTCCATAGTGGTTCCTCCTTCAATAAATAGACTTACCTTGAAACGATCCGCAAGGTTATCTTCCGGTGCCACTCGAACGTGAGCACGAGGGCAGCAAGCACGAGGCTGGCCGTGTTGACGATGGAGGCAAAGCTGGCGTCAGGTCCCAATGGGATCCAGAGTCCAGCGCCGGCCACTCCGAGCAGTGCTCGGCTCAAAACGGGCACCGAACGCCGAAGGTAGCCGATCAAGGCCACGCTGAGAACGATCGTTCCCACCACGGCTGTTACCACAGTCAGAATGACGGTCGTAGGGCTATCTCGCAGTATCAGTGCAGGCGAGAAAACGAAGAGAAAAGGCAGGACATAGATCAAAACACCCAGGCGCATGGCGATGTAACTGATCTTGTAAGGGTCCGCGCCGGAAATCGTCGACGCGGCGAAGCAGGCAAGAGCCACGGGGGGTGTCTTGCTGGAGGCGATGGCAAAGTAGAATATGAAGAGGTGAGCTGCAAGTGGCATCACGCCCAGTTGTACGATGGCAGGCGCGGCCAGCACGGCTACCAGAGTGTAGGCGGGGACAGTGGGCATTCCCATCCCCAGGACAACGCAGACGATCGCGCTCAGTACGAGAAGCAGCAGCAGGTTGCTCTGGCCAACGGCTACAAGGGTGTAGGCCAGATTGAAGCCGAGCCCACTAACACCCGCGACTCCCACGATGAAGCCGGCTGCGGCCAGGATGACACCGAGGTCTCGAACCATGGCGCCCGTGCCTTGCAGGGCACCAAATATGCGCTTGATGAAGTCTCCTCGGCCAGCACGTGCCAGCAGCAGGAATGGTATCGACACGATGCCCGAAATCACGCCCGCCAGGCTTGGGTCCAGCCGAACTACGAACAGCGTATAAACGAGGGTGCCAAGGCACGGAACAACTACCGACGCCTCGCGAAGTGTCGATAGAAAACGTGGTATCTCGGCAGAGGGGGCACCGCGGATTCCTACTTTGCCGGCCTCGAGGTCAACCTGCGCGAACACGGCCAGGTAGAACAGGATCGCGGGTATCGCTGCGGCCAGCGCAATGTCGGCGTAAGGCATACCCAGGTTCTCCGCTATGAGAAATGCGACGGCACCCATCACCGGCGGCATGATCTGCCCACCCGAAGAGGCCACTGCCTCGACAGCGCCGGCCATTGCCGGACTGTATCCTGCACGGATCATCATAGGGATCGTGACCGAGCCCGTGATCATGACGTTGGTCATCGGTCCGCCGGTCATGGTACCCACCAGGCTAGAGGCGACCACTGCCGCTTTGGCCGAGCCCCCACGCGAGCGTCCGAACGCAAGTATGGACATGTTGGTCAGGTGCGCGCCTCCGCCGAAGTTCAGAAGGATCTGGCCGAAGAACACGAATGCCAGCGCTATGCCTGCCCCCAAGGCGACCAGGCTCAACATGCTGTTGGGGTCGAGATACAGGTAGGAAGAGAGTCGTTCCCACGAGGTGGACATTCCACGGACAGGGCCGGGGAAGAGATCGGCGAAGCGACCGTAGAGGATAAACACGGACACTACTATCGGCACTGCCCACCCGACCAGGCGCCGTGACGCCTCCAGCACCAGCAAAATCGCAAGCGTTCCCATAACGACACGATCCAGCGACATGTCTCCCATGCGCATCGCGATCTCGGGATAGAGTATCGCGATAAAAAGACCTGTCGGTAGGCTGGCCAAGGCGAGGAGCATGTCGTACCAGGGCACGCGATCGCGAGGAGAATTCCGTGTCGCGGGCGTCAACAGGAACGTGGTCACCAGGACGAGGGTCAAGAAGAGACCGATGTACTGCTGGGTATAGATCATTATGCCCAAATAGGTGTGCACGCCCGAAATGAAGAAGATACCCAGAATAGGGATGGAGCAAAGCAAAGCGCACTGAAGTATTCCGGCAGCACCCGCCAGGTTCCGACGACGTGTCGGCGTGACTGGTGCCCTGTCATCGGTCATCGTCCTGACACGCTCAGCGACCACAGCAACTCACCACCACTCCCTATTCTGCTAAGTAGACTTTCAGTTGCTCGGAGCAACGACAAAGCGTGCGACAACCGAGTATCTACTGCGCAAGGAGCTTCTTTTGATTTGCCTCGGCATCGGCGCTCCAGGATCCTTTTTCTTTCCAGAAGCGGACGGCCCCTTCGTGGTATGGGGCCGGCGGTTGAGCGCCGAACATAGTGTCCTTCTTCCAATCCTTGAGCCAAACGTAGATGGACTGAAGCCCCGTGTCGTTTTCGTAGAGAGCCTTCGTAATGATGTAAGCAGCGTCGGCGCTGAGACCAGCCGCCGCGACGAGGTATATTGGATATTGCAGTACCGTGGCATCGGCCTTGAGCCATCCTGACTTCCTCATCCTGGCCACCGTCGAGGCGGGCATATACTTGCCCAACACCTCTGCAAACTCTTTCGTGGCCTGCTCCGCTCGTTCCGGAGGAACGTCGCCGAAGTTAAGCGCCCGCAATCCGATCGCCGCATCGGTCTCCTGCGTCAAAGCGCTACTCGGCGCGCCGCCGAAGGCAACATCTGCCCGCCCCTCCCTCAAGGCCCTTAGCGAAGAGTTCACGTCGGAAACGGGAACTGCCCTCACGTCATTCCAACTCAGCCCTGCCGATTCGAGGTAAGCAGTCACGCTTGCCTGTATCAGCGTGTTGCCCCCGAAGTCACGCTGGACGCGCCTGCCACGCAAGTCCTTGATAGACTTGATATCGGAATCCGCGCGAACGACCATCGACACCGCCTGAATCCAGTTGCCCTGCATCAGCACACGCAGGTTCCTGTTGCGGGTGTTGAATCCCGTCTCGCCGTTGTAGGCCCAGCCCACAGACATGCCGGCGGCCACGCCGAGCTCCAGCTCCCCTTTGTCCACAAGAGGAATCCAGGCGTTGGGTCCCGCGTACGGTTTGAGCAGCACCTTGATGGGCGTATGATCGCTAGCCACCTTGGCTATACCACCACCGGCGGAATGGTAGCCGGTTCCGCTCGCGGCGGTTCCGATGCCAATGGTGGACGGCAAGCCTTTCGGTGTCTCCGGCTTGACATCGCCCTTGGCCGCCGGTGCGGATGCCGGCTTCCCTGCCGGCTGGACTGCCGTCTTCTCCACAGGCTTCTCGGCACTCGGCCCCCCTCGGGCAGCGTCCTGTGCGCATGCTGAGAGCAATACGGCCACCAGGCCGGCGATCAGAAGTCCGCAAGTCCAGATCCGATTCATTAGGCCTTCTCCCTCCTCTATGCCTTAGAAATCTTTGCCAGCGCGCAATTATCCAGCGCGGTCGACACCTTGTCGATATGATCCAAGTCATTGGGCAGAAGCAAGTTGAAGGCCACTCCCTTGCCACGGGAGATGGGCATACCCTTGGCCCAATGGCCAAAATGACCCGCGATTCCGACCACCTCGGGATGAATGCACTGGGTCAGTTTCGCCACTGCTCTGACCTTCCTCACCGACGTCTCCAACCATATCTCGTCGCCGTCTTTGATACCCCGGCTCTTACCTGCGTCGTCATTGATGATCACCTGATAGGTGTATGGGGTACGCTCACATATCTCGTTGATCCAGGGGTTTTCGTTGCTAAAGGTTCCGTAGATGAACGGCAGCTTATATTGCACGGCAATAAAATCGTAGCCATTCTTGCCCCTCTCCTCGAACGCGTTACAGGGCATCCACTCGGGAAGAGCTTTGTAGTCGACGAAATCCCATTCCATCCCCATCTCCGCTACGACTTCCTTAAGCTCCTCCCCCTTCTGAGGAAAATGCTCCAGATAGATCGGTAACCTCATGCCATTGGCAACCATATACGGGCCAGGGTAAGCTTCCTCGGCATCGCGGTAGTAGCGGACCACGCCGTGCTCTTTGGCCCAGTTCAGCCCCCGGTCCGGCCCAAATATCGATCTCATGAGCCGGTCGTGCATCTCGTCCAGTGTGTACTTCTCGTCGGCTTCGAGCAGATATGGCTCGCGGAACCGCACGGACTGGTTCTTTACCTTATTGAACTCTCTCAGCATGCCAAGTCTGTCGGCCACCTCCACAAGCACCTCGGTTGGGTGCATCATGCCATTCGGGGGTTCGACAACTTTCTGACGCAGTTGATAGTACCAGTCATCCTGGCCAACAGGGGATAGAATGCCATACAACCCCTGGAATGACCTCGCTCCCGAGTCCTGCCTCTCCAAATAATTCGGCACGGGCAGCACGATGTCATCAAAAGCCTCATTGGTCTCGTTCAGCTCGAAGGCGAACCCGACGACAAAGGGTATCGAACTGTAGAACCTCTCCGCGACCGCCAGATCGGCGTAGGGCGTAAGGATCAGGTTGCTAGGATTATGGATAGCGACCTCGATACTGTAGTCGAGGCCAAATTTCCCCGGGTCCTGGCCGACCAAAGGGTAAAGCGCAGTAGCGCTTGGCGCCAAAGGGAACAGCTCCATAATGTCCATTCTCTTCGGCCGACGAGGCTTGCGGCCAGGGAAGGACGACGGCAAGTGCGCATTCGAGAACCCTCCCGCGCCGGCGTGGGTGAGCATCCCATCTATCCCACCTTCCGGTGCCCACCAATAAGGGTTCTTACCCATTGCGCCCGTGCTGAGCATGCCTCCAGGGACATTGATATTGCCCATCAGAATATTCAAGAGCTTCAACGCCCACGAATGGTGGAATCCGTGCTTGTGCCCTTGAGGTCCCCGTGCCCAGTCGAGACCGGCGGGCCTGAACGGAAACTGCTTGCCCTCGAGGACGATAGTGCTCCCGATCTGGACTGCGGCGCCAAACTCTCGCGCCAGTCTCACAATCGTCGATGCTGGAACCGTCGTGATCTCGGAAGCGAACTGCGGTGTGTACCTTCTGACCTGGTTCTTGAGCAGCGCGAAGGTCGGCGTTCCTCGTCCTCGCGCAGTCTGAAAACTGCCTTCCAGAGCGTAGTCTCGTATGGTTGGGTCGTCGTAAACCTTGGCCTTGCCATCCACCGGGTCAAAAACCAGGGGCTTTCCGGACGCAGCATCGCGCAGGTAGCGCCCATCCTGTCCCACCAGGTACGAGCCGTTGGTTCCCGTTTTGATGAACTCGGCATCGTACATTCCGAGTTCGTTGAGCAACACGTTGATCAGCGCCAGCGCAAAGGCGGCGTCCGTGCCCGGCCGAATGGGAACCCACTCATCGGCCTTGGCCGCGGCGCCAACACCAACGGGATCGACAACCACCAGCCTCATCCCTCGAGTTCGTGCATCGGCAAGGTCGCGGGCGATGTGGGTGAAGGAGGCCCTTGAGGCCACAGCACCCTGGGTTCCCACATAAATACAATAGTTGCAGTAATGTAGATCCACCTGCTGGTGGAAGCCGCCACCCGCCATGTGTTCTATGACGTGAATGGACTTACCACATTCGTGGTTCCCGGCATTCTGAACGTTAGGCGTGCCGAAGGCCATTCCGAAGGTCTGCAAATCACAGTCGTAGCCCCAGCAGTAAACGTGCAGTTTGTGCGGCTGATTCTGAATCTGCCTTAGCCCCTCTGCAATGGTATCGATGGCTTCCTTGTAGGAGATCTCTCGCCATTTGGGGTCCTCACCAACCCCTTTTCGAGGGTTAGTGCGCTTCACGGGCGTCATAAGGCGATGCGGATTGTAGCAATCTATTACCCCGGCCTTGCCTTTGGCACACATCCGTCCCTTGTTCAGCGGATTGTCAGGGTCGCCCTCCACGCCGACCACGACCTCGTCCACGACACGCACTTTGATACCACAGCCCACGTAACACCTATCGCAGACGGTGGTAACCCATCTGTCTGTCATACCTTTGTGCGAACCCTCCTCGCAGTCTTACTCCAAATCACCACGGCAGCACGGGATGGCCGGCCCTCTCGGCCGTAACCGTTATGGCGTTATCGGGGCAATCTCTTACACAGAGGAAGCAGGTCATACAGTCGTCGGGATAGGCAATGTAGACGAGGGCGCCAGATTTTTCTATGACGTTTGTTGGACACGCATCGTAGCATCTGCCACAGTCGGAGCAAACGTCGTAATCGATTCTCGTGATCGGCATCGACGAACTCCCGCGTCTTTCAGGCTTGCACGTTCCGGCGAAAGCCTCTCGGGCGTGCATACGCTTCGGGTGGTTTCAAGTATGGGGTCGGTATGCCCTCGGTCCACATTTCTGGTCCATCCTCTCCACGCTTGACGAACAACCACTTCAACCATTCGCGGTTGTCGATCACGGGATAATCTTCGCGAAAGTGGAAGCCGCGGCTCTCCCTTCTCTCCAGGCTCGCTCGGATAGCGATTTGGGCAAGAAGCGCGATGTTCTTCGCCTCGATCGATTCAGTTAGCTCGTGAACGTTGCGCGCTCTCATATCGGTCATCTTCACTTGCACGCTGGTGATCTGCTCGAGGGCCTGCTCCAGCCTTTCGCGACTCTTGATTATGGAGACACGATACGGTATCAGCGCCTCTTGGATTTTCCGAATCGCTTCGGCGGGATAGTGGTGGCTGGCGGAGTTCAGGGGACGCAGGTTTTCCCCGATAAGCTCTCCTGCGCGCAGGGCCAATGCCTCCGTGTCTCGATTCGGTTCGGCGTAGCTCCTGGCATAGTCGGCAGCGCACTCGCCGGCAACTTCACCGGAGACGGCACAAAAGGCGATGTTGACGCCGCCGAAGGAGTAGCCACCGTGGGGCGGAAGGCAGGTGACGTCGCCTGCGGCAAATATCCCGTCTACATTTGTCGCGCATCGTGTGTCGATGTGGATACCACCCCCCTGCGCTACTGTGCCATAGAAAAGTGAGGCCCACTCGATCGGCTGACGGAAGGGCTCGATGCCGGCGGCGTCCCAGACCTTGAAGGCGTCTGGAAGCATTCGCCGGCACAATTCCCGATCCTCGGACGACGCCGAGGTCATGTCCATAAACACCGGCCCTCTCCCTTCGTGGACCTCGCGTGCGATAGCAAGGGCCATTGTGGGCTGGTTGGCTCGGTTGCCCAATAAGGGGTCATACTCCCACATAAATTCTTCCCCATTGGAGTTGACCAGCTTGCCGCCAACACTGACGTAGAGATTCTTGCCGTGGACAGTGTAGTGTTTGGGTCCGTGCTGCAGGTCGATGTTTTCCATGTTGCGGAGGAACACTCCGGCCCGGTAGGCAGCAGCCTGCAAATCGCCCGTGAGGTTACCTCCAGCGAACTTGGCAACGGATTTGAAAGAGCACCCTGAGCTGGCCAGAACGCTTGCCTTGGGTTGGAACAGGGGGAAGGTACCCTTGCGGTATTCGAACCCGAGCGCGGCCTTTTGGCTATCCTGAACGATCAGGTGGGTGATCATAGTCCTTTCGAAAAGCTCAACGCCAACGTTGCGCGCCTTGCGCCGGAGGCTCTCCATCATCGGCATAGAATTGAAAAGCGCGTGCCACGTGTGATAGTGGCCACGAGACTTGCGGCGTATGAGCTTCCTTTGTTCATCACGCTCGAAAACTACTTCGCCAAACTCTGCGCCCCATACTTCCACTTTGAGGGCTGTCTGCTCGGAACGCTCCCATAACAGGCGCACCCAATCCTGGTCGTTCCAGTAGTCGCCCGACGAAATAGTCTCCTCCACCCAAAGATCCAGATTGTCGTCGGCCAGGCGAATCGCCCAGATGCCAGCCGCAAAGGGACTCTGCCCGCTGCGGGACACTCTTGCCTTGTCCACGAGGATAACGCGTTCGGCGCCGCTAAGCTTGGCTGTGATAGCTGCCATACACCCTGCCAAGCCGCCACCCACCACCAGCACGTCGCAATGGTGGATGTGAGTTGGCCGAAGCCTCATCAGCGCTAACCTCCTCTCAAGGTTCATCGAATGGCCAGTCGCTTCCAGCAAACCAGGTGAAAATCTGTGGCCGAGGGATGTGCCAGACGCTAACACTTTGGCGCCAGTATGGTATCACGCTGAACGGTGCTTGTCAACAGGCACGGCAGAACGGCGCAAGCCTGCAGGGCAGAAAGATTTGTTGACAATGGCAGCGGCCGTGTGGTATTATGGCCGCGCGTAAGTGCCAGGTTTTGTCCGTTGCATATCGCGTCCACTGCGGGCGCACGTCCACTGCGGGACGAGTGTCGGGGCGGCGAGGGAGCCGTGAGGGTCCGCCAGATAGTTTCTGCAGGAGGGTTCTATGCGTTCCGCACGGGCAGTCTTTTGTGTCGCAGTCTTGGTATTCCTCGCAGTTGCTTGCGCCTCAGCCCCCCAAGCCGTCCCCACCCCTGTTGCCAAGACGGGGCCACCCGTTCCCCCTACTCTTCCCCCCGCGACCCCCGCTACCAAGGTGGGTGCCGTGCCGGCGAGTCCTACGCCAGTTGTGGCCGCCAAGCCTGTCGCCACTCCCACCAAAACCGTGACTACAATCAAGACGGTCTACCAGGCCCTAGGGGCCACCGGTCTACCGGTCTGGCTGGCGAAAGAAGAGAGACTATTCGAGAAATATGGCCTCAGCGCCGAGTTGTCGTACATTGCCAGTGGTACCACAGCTATGCAGGCGATGCTGGCTGGAGAAGTGCCCATTCTGCCCCAAAGCGCAGGCGCGCCAGCAATTGCAGCAAGCGTTGGCGGTGCCGACGCCGTTATCATCGGCGTGGTTTTCAATAGTCCTATCTTCTTCCTTATGGTAACCCCGAACATTCAGAGGCCGGAGGACCTCAAAGGCAAAGTCATCGGCACTGGCGGGTTGGGGACCCTCACGGATAGTTCTGCTCGTTTCGCCTTGAAGAAGATGGGCCTGGAGCCCGAAAAGGATGTCGCCTTCGTAAAAATGGATGCTGCACAGATCCTGGCCGCTGTGCAGAGCGGAGCTATCGCGGGAGGGCCAATGTCATCGCCCAACGACTTCCACGCTCGCGAAGCGGGGTTCAAAGAGCTTATGGACATAGGCGCCGCTGGATTTCAGTACCCGACGGGCGCTATCATCACCACTCGATCGTTCATACGGAGCAACCGGGCCACCGTATTGAATTTCATGCGCGCAATGGTAGAGGGCATCTACGTGTTCCGGACCAACAGACCCGTCAGCGTAAGCGTGCTGGGCAAGTACACGAAGACTGAGGACAAGCGAGTCCTTGAGAGCACCTACGATGGGTCGGTGGGCAAGGTGCAGAAGATTCCTCATCCCGTCAGGGAGGGGATGCTGGCTGCAATTGAAACAGTAGCGGAAACGAATCCCAAGGCCAAGGGCGCTGATCCTGAGACCTTTGTCGACAGGCAGTTCGTTAGGGAACTCGAAGAGAGCGGCTTCATTAAGCAGCTCTATAAGGAGTGAACCATTTTGTCGGCTCCGGTTGCTGAGGGAAAGCCATGAAGTGCTAGCTGGGGACTGGGGAAATGGGGAGAGCGAGCACAGAGCGGATCTCCGTTAAGGTTAGTTTCCTGGGTGAACTCAGGAGTATCGCAAGACGGCGGGAGATTGAGGTGACGCTGGCGCGTGGGAGCAGCCTAAGTGCCGTCCTGGCATACCTGTGCGAAAACCTGGGAGAGGGTTTCGCCAGGGAAGTGCTGGACCAGGATGGTCACCTCCGTCCGCACTTAAGCATCTTCGTAAACAACCGAAGCATCGAGCAGGCACAGGGCCTGGCTACGAGATTGGATGGGGGAGAAGTGGACCTGTTGCTCTTGCCAGCCCTGGAGGGCGGATAACGGGTCGAGGAGGCGTTGCGATGAGCGTAAGGGACGGTTGGGTCACCACGGTCTGTGACAGGTGCTATGACGGGTGCGGCATCAGGGTGCAGGTGGTGGACGAGGTCGTAGTAGGTGTCGAAGGCGATCCCGACAACCCTTTTAACAAGGGACGGATGTGCGGCAAGGGAAAAGCAGGGGTGATGGCGCATTACAACCCGAATCGGCTCAAGACACCCCTGAAGCGCACGAATCCGGAAAAAGGAATCGGCGTAGACCCCGGGTGGCAAGAGATATCCTACGATGAAGCGATAGATACTATCGTCGACAGGCTGCGACGGATTCAGAGCGAGCCGCACAAGCTGCACGTCTTCTGCTGGGGATATGACTGTGAACTGAGGCGGCTTGGACTCGCCTTTGGCACCCCTCACGTTCAGTATACGGCAGCACACGAGTGTGGCAAATCGGTGCATGCGATAGAGCATATGGCCGCAGGTGGCTTTCACCAGCAGCCGGATCTGCACTTCTGCAATTATTGCATTTACGTAGGGACGCAGGGCGCGGTTGCGTCGAGGGGTTCGTTCATACACAGTATCCGCGAATTCGCCGACGCGCGAGTGCGCGGGATGAGGCTGATCGTGGTCGATCCAGTGGGTGGACCCGCCGCCGCCAAGGCCGATGAATGGGTCCCAATCCGGCCAGGAACCGACGCGGCCTTTGGCCTAGCGCTAATTAACCAATTGCTAAACGAGCTTTGGATTTACGACGTCGACTTCCTGAAGAAGGGCAGCAACGGCCCGTACCTGGTGGGCGAGGACGGAAGGTACGTGCGAGAAGGGGTGTCGGGAAAGCCCCTGATATTCGACCCTGTGGATGGCTTGGCCAAGGCATACGACGACGCGACCATCAAAGACCTGGCACTCGAGGGGACGTTTGAGGTAGGAGGGAGACGAGCGACGCCCTCGTTCGACCTGCTCAGGAAGCACGTGGCCAAATACACACCGGGGTTTGCCTCCGAGATAACCACCGTTCCGGCGTCGACCATTGTCAGGCTGGCGGCAGAGCTAGGCCGTGCGGTCCAGATCGGAAGTACCATCGCGATCGAGGGCACGCAATTCCCGTTTAGGCCGGCAGTGCTGGACTGGGCGCGGGGACCGCAGGGGCATAAGCACGGGTTTCACCATTCCTGGGCGCTGAAGTTGGTGAACATTTTGCTGGGCAATATTAACGTGCCAGGAGGCATGATGAGCACCGGCACGATGGGCAAGAAACCTTATGCCTGGGGTCCAAGGGGTGGCATCGACGGTATGCTGACGCACGCAGGGACCCCGGGGAACCCACACTCGCAGACGAGATCTGCTTTCCCTGGCAAGAAGCCTGGCCGCCCCACGCGGATGGATGCGATCGATCTCTTTCCGTTGGCCAGCCACACGTCTGCGCTCTACCCTTTAGTTGGGGTCGCGCCAGAGAGGTTTGGCCTGGACTTCAGAATCGAGGTCGCGATGCACAACCCCGCGAACCCGATTCTGACCTGCTACGCCGATTTGGCGCTGGCGGAGAAATTTTACAAGTCGATACCATTCGTCTTCGGGTATGCCTTCGAGCTGAACGAGACCAACGAGGCATTCGACGATGTCGTCCTGCCCGTGCCTACCTATCTTGAGAGGCAGGACGCAGGGACGGGGGAGGCCTTCGAGGGGGCGTATCGACCGTTGTCTTTTGTTGGCATGGACGACTGGTACTATCAGTTGCGCCAGCGAGTTTTCGAACCGCCGAACGGAATGATGCATCCCACAGAGGTGGCGATGGAGATCGCCAACCGGTTGGGATTTCTGAAGGACTTGAACAAGGTTTTGAACCAGTCGATGCGGTTCAAAGATGAGTATTACTTACAGACCGATCGGAAGCACAACCTGGACGAATTCCACGATCGACTGTTGAAGTCGCTGTTTGGACCTGAGCGGGGCGTCGAGTGGGCCCGACAGAACGGGGTGGTCCGCTTCCGGCGGGATGCCGAGGAGGCTTACCCGGGTCCTTACATGCTGGCTAACGGAATAAGGCTGCCCATCTACCTGGAGCATTTTCCTGCGAAAGGCGAGGAGCTCAGGCCGGTGATCGAGGAAATGGGTCTGGAGTGGGACTTTTCGGACTACAAGGCCCTACCGGAATGGATGCCCTGCGATGCCTTCGAGAAGAGAGGCCAGAATGGCTACGAATTCATCGCCGTCCATTACAAGGTAGGCTTTGTCTATGGCGCCTACGGCAACGAGAATCCCTGGATCAACGAGATCTGCGAGCGAACGCCTTACACGTATCCCGTCCTGATCAACGAGGATATCGGCAAGCGCAAGGGTATTCGCGACGGTGACCAGGTTTGGCTGGAGACGCCGGTGCGCAAGGTGAAGGCCACTGCCAAGCTTACGCAGTGCGTACACCCGGAAGTGGTGGGCATCGCGGGCCATTTCGGTCACTGGGCCAGAGGGATGCCGATCTCGCGCGACAAAGGGGTAGCCTACAATCCTCTTTTACCGCACGACCTGGATCACCTTGACAAGATCACGACGGCGATAGACAACTGCGCCTTGGTCAGGATAACGAAAGTGGAGAAGACGAAGTGAGAATGGGAATGGTAATCGATTTGAAGCGATGCATAGGCTGTCACGCCTGCACGGTTGCGTGTAAGCTGGAAAACGCAACGCCTCCTGGAGTCTTTTACGCGCGTGTTCTGGAGACGGAGACGGGAAAGTACCCCCTCGCAAAGAGGGTGTTCGTCCCAGTACTGTGCAACCATTGCCAGGACCCTCCTTGTTTGCGAGCCTGCCCTTCCGGCGCCACGACGCAGCGTGCCGATGGCATCGTGATGGTGGACCAGGATAAGTGCATCGGCTGCAAGGCGTGTATGGAGGCCTGTCCCTACGAGGCGCGGTTCTTTCTCGACAAGATACGCGGCTACTACGGAGATACCTTGACGCCCTTTGAAGAGGTGGGATACCGCAAGCATCAAAAAGGGACGGTCGCGAAGTGCAACTTCTGTGCGGAGAGGCTGGAGAAGGGACTGGAGCCGGCGTGTGTGCAGACGTGTCCTGCGGTAGCAAGGGTGTTTGGTGACTTGGACGATGCCAACGGCGAAGCATCGCGGCTGATCAGGGAGCGAAACTGTATCCAATTGCGGCCAGAGCAAGGGACCAGGCCGTCCGTACACTACGTTCCATAGGAGGGATGCAATAGATGGTAGGACAGTTCACGATAGGCTTCAAGGTGCAGCGGTTGTGGAGTTCGCTGGCCGCGATAGACTTTTTTCTGGGGGGAACAGGGGCAGGAGCGTTCCTTGTTTCGGCGTATCTCGGTGTGAGAGAAGGAGCGGTGGTGGGGCTGGTGGGTGTGGCATTGGGGGCCGTGGCGCTGCTGGCCGATTTGGGTAGGCCGGAGCGTTTTTGGCGAGCGGGATCGAAGGTGCTGCTGTCTTGGATAAGCAGAGGCGTGGCCTTCACGGGGGTGTTCATGGTCTTTGGAGTGCTGTATGTGCTACCGGAGTGGATCGCGGGGGTGCCTTGGAGTAGGGGAAGTGGGCTTGGGCAGGCAATCGGCGTAATCGCG
>JACQUC010000036.1 GCA_016210495.1 Chloroflexota bacterium | reverse complement strand
CCCCCGAACTCTTCGCCGAGTTGCTTCAGAGTGTCCAACACCGGTGTGGGGATCGATTCCTTGAACTCGAACTTCAAGGTATATTCCGCGTTGCTAAGGTACTTGCGGGCCTGAGCTCTTAGGCTCCCGAGCATCTGGTCCTGCTCGGCCACGGAGTGTCGTGCCCAGCCTGTCCAGTTCTTGGGATCCACGACCCGGTTGCCCGTCAGGAGGATGTCTAGATAGCCGGCCCTTCCCCCGAACACTTCACGAAACTCGATGCCTAGGACCTCACTGGCATAGTACAGAGTCCGTTGCGCCTGGAATGCCGCACCAGCCGCACCCCGCTCCAAAGCACTCGTGAGTCGGGCAGCGTTTCCCTGCCAGCCCCTCGACTCCGCAAGGCCTTGGACAGCCCGAATAAGCCCCTGCCTTGGCCCAGGGCCGGAAGCCATCCCTAGCGGATTGATCAGTTGGGTTGCGGCGGCTTCGGCGTATTCCTTGTCGGATGGCCCTCTGATGACACCCTGCGTGGTATCAACCTGGCATCCAACTAAGAAGCATCCGCCAACCGCGAGCGACTTGGCCCAGTCGGGCCAGTCATCAATTTTGATCTCCCTGTCACGCCACGGATTATTGAACGAAACCTCGTGTCCTGTCGGGTCGTTGTAGCGAACGGGGTTGTTGTAAGCGTAGCTGTACCTATTCAGCGCCCGGGGGTTACTAAGGTCCGGCACAATCGTATCCGGACTCACAAACCTGCCTACCGCCGAATCATACCACCTCGCCTGATAGAAGTACAGCACCGTTGGGTCGGCCTGCTGCCCCGTGTACAGCTTGTCTGTAGCGGGACTCGACGGGCTCAGGCGGGAGCCGCCGAAGCTCCAGAAGAAGCTGTTCCTAGGGTTGCCCCCGCTGGCATCCAGCACCGTTACCGTGCTCCCCAGGTGGTCGGCCAGCAGGTAGTACACGTTGCTGCCTTTGCGCATGGCGATGCGGCGTCCTTCGGCGTAGTAGTACTTCGTCACCTCCTGCGTGGTCACGTTCTTCTCGTACAGGTTGCCGACGTAGACCACCGACTCGGCGCTCACTTTGCGCTCGACGTAGTTGGCGATGTAGGCAGTGTCGCGATACATCCTGTGGCGGAACCGCCAGGATAGCCCGGCAGGCATCGCGTGGGTGTAGCTACCGACTACGCTTGGATTGTCTCCCTCGCGGACCTCGATTGCAAAGCCGTTCGCGCCCTCGGCGCGTAGGGTGATGATGTACGAGGTGTTGACCCTTATCGCACTGATCAGGCGTTGGAGCTAAATCCAGCCGGTCTGTGGCGAGGTGCATGGGGCCACATGAGCGCAGATTCTATGGGGGAGGTAGCCCGATCTCCTTCCTAGTGTAGGCCTCCCCCTCTGCCAACCTGGCCCGAATGGCTTCCCAATCGTTTCGTGACAGCAAGTCCAAGTATTCTTCTACTAGTCGAAGGTCCTCCCTGAACCACGCAGATGATTCAGGTCGAAGGAACTTTCGGTATTCCCTCTGTGCGAACTCAAGGTATGTTCGAGCTGGTTCCACCATCTCGGCGGCCAAGGCGCACAGACCAATCTCTATGGCCTGTTTGGACTTCGTGGGCGTGTCGGGTAGCCAAATGCCCCACCGCTTCTGCAAGTCAGTATCTACCACGTCTCTACAGGTTGGAAATCTATCGAGCCAGGGCACGACATAGCGAGCCAGAACGTCTGCGTAGTCCTCGATGACTGTTTCCATAAGCCCTAGCTCCTCCGGGAGCTCCCACCACGACTTGCGACCGGGGCCAATCTCATCGACTCGGCCTCCGAAACTCAAAGTGAATGCTGGGAACGGGTATACCAGGACCTGAACTCCAAAATCCCCCGTGAAGCTCCACGGATTCGATTTGTGGAGCCCTATGTGATGAAGCACGCGGTCACGGATGCGCCAGAAAGCACTGCCCAAGCGTTCGAAGCCTGCTGGGGCGAGCGCACGGCCCACAACTTTACGATAAAGTCTCGGAAACGCTGTCTTGCTCAAGTTGCTCTGCACCTCACCTGATCTCAATCACGGGTATTGGCTTCCTGCTGTTGGGCAGGAGTCCATTGTTTGGCAGATGTGACCGGATTTCGTCGATTCGGCTCGTGTTGAGTTGCCCACTGCCCGTCTTGAAATCGTACACGCCAATGATCTGATCGCCGTCGTACTCCACAACATCCACTCTGATGGAACCCTCCGTACCATAGTGCACTTCTTCACCATCCCGAAACGAAACTTCTGATTTGAGTTTCGGGTGGTTGAGTTCCTTGATCTTGTCAGCGAGAGACTTGTGTTTCTTTGTTCCAGCGACGTGCCCGCTTCCGGTGGTGCCGTTATTTGCCTCATCAGCTAGGTCCTGGAGAGTCTCCCTGGTGCTCCTGCCAGTGCGGGTGCCACTGGTCCCTCCAGCGGAACCGCCCGCCATTCCTGATTCACCGGATCCTGCCCCTTCTTGACCGCCACTCTCGTCAGCAGATCTTACCCTGGCGCTCTTGGCCTGCGCAGATCCCTCTCGCCCACCTGCTTCGGCACTTTCGCCCTGTTTTGCCGTAGAAGACGCAGGGCGCTTATTGCTCGATGCCCTTGCAGATCCGCCGCCACCGGATGAATACCCGCCGCTTCCGCCCCCGACCATTAAGGCCTTGGTGTTGCTCCCCGCGTAGGCGCCGAAACAGGGGCTGGAACCGAAGTCGTCGGCGTATGCGCAGTGCCCATTTGGGTCGGTGTATCGCAGCGGAGAATTGTAAACGTACGAATATCTATTCAGCGCCTGCGGGTTCTTCGCATCCGGCACAATCGTATCCGGACTTAGGAAGCGACCTACCGCGCCATCATACCACCTCGCCTGGTAGAAGTATAGCCCCGTCGCATCCTGCTGCTGCCCCGTGTAGAGCTTGTCCGTCGCCGGACTCGACGGGCTCAGGCGGGAGCCGCCGAAGCTCCAGTACAGGCTGTTCCTGACAGCGCTCCCATCCGGGTTCACCACCGTCACCGTGCTCCCCAGGTGGTCGGCCAGCAGGTAGTTCAGGGTGCTGCCCTTGCGCATGGCGATGCGGCGGCCTTCGGCATAGTGCTACTTCGTCACCTCGCCGTGGCCCTCATCGGAGGCGCAGATAGCGCAGGCTCCGATGCGATGCGCCTCTCACGTGCCTGGCACGTCATTTGTCCTATTCGAGGAATTTGTCCGACACCCAGCGGTACAGACGAACTTTTGGGGCCACCTGCTGAAAGTAGTGAAGCACCTGCTTGGGCTTGACAACCTCCCACAGCTTGACGAAGCTGGGCGAGATAACGTACAGGATTCCGCCGTCGCTGAGCTCCTCGACCCTCCAGCCGGGTGCCCCCAATAGAAAATCGCGGCCATACTTCTCCACGTACGGCGGCCCAAAGAAGTTGGCCCAAAAGATGTAGGCAAGCTTTCTCGCGGGCACGTCTTGTCCCCTGTACAGCCTTTCTCCCACCTCGTCCAGCCAACCGTATGCGGGCCCAAGGTGCGGGTAGATCAACTCGGCGAACCGCAAGAAGCTGCTCGTCGTCGCGTCAACCCACCGGGGATCGACAAATGAGATGTCACAGCCCACCGACACTGACCTAGTGTCTTGAACGAAACCTAGGCTAGGTCGTTCGCCACCGGCAAACAGCTCGTGCCGTATTTCGGTTGGCCACAGGCCATGCTCGTCACGGTTTGCTTGACGCGCGTCCGGGTCAGGCTTCCTTGCGTAGAGAAAGGTGCCCCCCAGCCCCTGAACCAAATCGACCAACGCCTCCGTACCGCCCTGCTGCGGAAGCTTGGTGCAGTGGTAGAGCTTGATCCCGAACATGCCAAAGATCCTTCTCGTCATGGGATCGCCTCCCATGACAGCCTGCTCCCATACTCGTTGGCGAGCTGGTTCAGCGTCTTCAACACCGACTCGGGGATCGACTCCTTGAACTCAAACTTGAGGGTGTATTCCGGGTTGCTGAGGTACTTCCGGGCCTGCTCCGTCAGCTTGAGCAGCATCTGCTCCTGCTGGTCCGCTGAATGTCGCGCCCAGCCGGTCCAGTCCTTCGGATCTACAACTCTGTTGCCCGTCAGGAGGATGTCGAGATAGCCGAGCTTTTCTCCAAATACTTTCTGTAACTCAAGTCCTACGATTTCACTGGCGTAGTGTACCGTACGTTCGGCCTGGAACGTGGCACCCGGGTTCCCCCGCCTTAGTGGCCCAATCAGCCGATCCAGGTGCCCTGCCAAGTTCTTCGACTCGGCAAGTTCTTGGATCGCCCGAACAAGCCCCTGCCTCGCTGCGGGCCCGGAGGCCATTCCTAGCGGATTGATCAGTTGGGTTGCGGCGGCTTCGGCGTATTCCTTGTCGGATGGCCCTCTGATGACCCCTTGGGT
>JACQUC010000034.1 GCA_016210495.1 Chloroflexota bacterium | reverse complement strand
CTAACCTGCGCTTCGACACGGACCCCAAACAGCGGGGCTATGCCCCGCTGTTTGGGGCCGGTCAAGCGCGTCGTTCGGCCTCTACTGGTGGGGGGTTGCTGAACTACTTCGATTCTTGGAAGGTCGGCAGTATCAGGAGGTCAGACGATGCAATGGCAGGAGATCCGTAACCACTACCCAAATCAATGGCTCTTGCTGGAGGCGCTTGCAGCCCATACGGAGGCAGAGAAGCGGGTTGTTGATGATCTCGCCATCGTGGATGCCTTCGTCGATTCGGCGTCCGCGCTCCGACGCTATCGCGACCTGCACCACGAGTCGCCGACGCGGGAGTTCTATGTCCTGCACACGAGCCGCGAGTCCTTGGATATCACCGAGCGGCAGTGGCTCGGCGTGCGGGCGCACCGATGAGAATCGAGGTGCGAGCGGGACTCCTCTTCGTGGACGTTCGGCTCCGGCACGCGGAGCAGGATCTCGAACTCCACGACGTGCTACTCGACACAGGGTCGGCCGGTACGCTATTCGCGACCGACAGCGTATCGGCGATCGGTTTGGATTATGCGCCGGAGGACCCGCTTCATCGCATCCACGGTATCGGGGGCTCGGAGTTCGTGTTCATGAAGCGCGTTGATCAGGTAGCCGTTGGCGAGCTTCAGGTCCGTGACTTTGCGGTCGAGGTCGGCGCGATGGACTACGGCTTCCAGCTCGACGGCATCATCGGCACAGACTTCCTCTTGGCGGTGGGCGCGGTCATTGATTTCAATACCCTCGAAGTCAGGCGAGCATCGCCCCATCACACCCGGCCGAACTAGCGGTTGCACCGGGCGCGGGGCCAGCGCATGCTCGTCACAACTCCGGGTTCTTGTGCCGCGCCGGTGAACCTGGGGCGTTGGGCAGACAACTGGAAGAACGCTGCCGCCCCGGCACGGAGGCAAAGTGGCCTTCTCGCTTAAACATTGGTCAAGGCTGCACACCGTGGATGCCCGTACGCTGCGCAACCGATGGCTCTCCAGTCCGGATCCCCGGCAGGATGACCGGCTCCTCGCGAAGAACAGATTCGACGAGGGCACGGCTGTCTGGACTGTTACTAGCGAAATTGAGATGATCCGGCTCCTCGGCGCCTTACAATGGCACAACCCAAGACTGAAGCTTTGGTTTCGAGGTGAGACGAAGTATTTTCCCAATGCGTTGCCGAAACGGCTCCGCGTATCGTCTTCAGACGCAGCGCTGACAAGCCTGGGAATTGCATGGCTGAATTCCGTAGCGGGCCGGGATCGGGCTTTGCGTGATAGGCGTTCCCTAGCCCGCGCGGCCATCTTGCAACACTACGGATGTCCGACTTCTTTGCTGGACCTTTCCTCAAGTTACGATGTAGCGTGCGCCTTTGCGTTTGCGGCAGGTGATCAGGCGCCAGCGCACCTCCGCGTGTACGCCGTCCCACGACATCAACATGCCGTCTCGGTCTTCGACGATGCAGACGTCGTGCTCGTCGATCTCAACGCGGAGCTGCCATCGTACTGCGCGCGGCCCCATGTTCAACAGGCAGCGTTCTTGGCTCGCCGCGAGGCTGTGTGTCAGGATATCGAAGGCGCAGCACCAGTGGACGTCGAGCTGGCTGAGGTTGACGCGCTGTGCATTGCTCACATCCTTCTCAAATTCTCCGGTGCCGCACGATTCTACGAGCCCAGAAGGTCTCAGGGCGTCCTGTATCCACTGGCCGGAACAGGTTGCTTAACATGCGGCAAGGCGCCGGATATGAACGGCGACTATCTCCTGCACATCCTTAGCTGCTATGCGGAGAAGTTTCCGAATGGGAAGCCGGACGGATTTCCCGACGTGCTCTCTTCCGCTTAACTTCGCTCGCTGCCCAACAAGGCGCTGCACCCGTCGGCCGCAGCCGCGAGGGTGAGCGGCCGCGGGTGAGCGCCGGACGTTAGCCAGCAAGGTTTCGCAATATGGCCAAACTCGCTGAGAAGTTGAAGCGCGGGACCCGGCTGAGGATCAGTCTGCCGTTCATCAGCTACGAAGTGGCTCTGGATGATCTCGCCACCTCCGACACCGTCGACGCGCGGATCGCCAGACTCGGCGAGATAAAGCGAGATCTCGAAGCAGCCATAGCCGCGGTACACGGCCTTCAGGAAGAGGCGCGCGACCGGAAGACTGAGGCCGACCAGCTGCAGGCACTGATCGCGAAGCTCCAGGAAGACAAGAGTGCCGCGGAGTCCCTCTTGAAGCTGCCCGAAGAATCTTTCATTCGGCTTGTCGGGCGCGCCACATCAAAGGGGCGTGTGCGCGGCTTGATCGAAGGCGCAATCATTGGATTCGCAACCGGGGCGCTCTCCAGTTTTCTGGTGTGGTATTTTACACGGTAGCCTGCTGGCTAACCTGCGGCTGCACCCGCCGCCGGCCGCGCGGCGTCTAAGCTGGTTTGCAGCACGGGTGGGCGGCCGCCGCGGGTGAGCCGCAAGGCGTTATGCGTACGAGCCATATAGCTACGGCAACGATGTAGGAGGGTAGTGGTCGTGGCGCTGCTTGCCGAGGAGTTGGTCGAGGAGTGGCTGAACCGGCAGGGCTATTTCACGATCCGTGGCGCAAAGGTCGGCCTTCACGAAATGGATCTCCTCGCGATTCGTTCTGGCCCCGTGGGTATCGATTGTCGCCAGATAGAAGTTCAGGCGTCACGTCGAGCCGTGAGCTACATCACGCCGGTGCCAGCCGCGGTTCAGCGCTCGACCGGGCGTAAGCCTTTCAGTATGAAAGCTCGGACCACGGAAGAGATGACCGCGGCGGTTCGGGAGTGGATTCAGAAAAAGTACGACCATCCTGACAAACGTCGGTTGCGAGATCGACTTGCACCCGGTCCCTGGTCCCGGGAGCTGGTGGTCCACAACGTGAAGTACCCCGACGAGTTGAAGCTTCTCGAGGCGGAGGGCGTTCTGGTCCGTCATCTTCGAGACGTTGTTTCAGAGCTCAAGAACGGTGGACTACTGCTCGACAAAGCTTCAGGTGAGAGCTTGGTTGACCTCGTTCTGTTGATGTCGCCAGCCACTAGGGATGGCGACGCATAACTACGCGCTGCAGCCGCCCCTGGGCCGCGCGGCATGTTTACTTAGGGCAAGGTGGCGCGGCCCCCGGCGGCTGAGCGCGCACGTTGGGCCTACTTGCATATGGAACTTGAAGCGATACTTCCCATCACTGCGGATCCCTGGTGGATGCTGGGTGTGTTTGCCCTATTGCTACTGGTGTTCCATGTGCTCTTTCTCAAAGTCTGGAAGTTGTCGCGACTCGGATGGAAACGAGTTGATTATTTTTGGTTGGGGTGTGCCGCCCTCGGCCTGCTTGCTGGAGCCACGGAGGTCCGCCGTCTCCTCGCCGGGAATCTCGTCGAAGGCCAACGACAATATGTCGCTGCGAGCTACGACAGCATCCGCGTTCAACTGAGGTTGATGACCGGAGCCGTCGTGTGTCGACAGTTCCAACGCACGGAGTTCTCACCTCACGATCTCGAACAGGTGCAAAAGGAGTACGACGCGGTCTGTTCGTTCGCGAAACAAGCGCAGCAGCGTCTGTCTCCCGAACCTCCGGAGAGTGTTGAAGTCCTGAAATCGATGACCAGACCTGTAGTTGGAGATCAGCTGCTGAACGACATCCTGACAGAATTCGATCTTACGACCCGTGAATACGAGCGCATCAGGCGACTGTTCGACGACATGCGAGTCGCGTCAGAGCGCTCTACCGCCGAGACGGCCTTCGCTATCGCCGCGCCCTTGTTGCTCGCGTTCGCGTTGGCGTTAAGGATCACTAAGGTCAGCGGCGAGATAGCCTTGGAGGCCTAACAGGCGCTGCACCCGTCGGCGCCGTGCGGCGAAGTGGTGGCTTGAAACAGCCGTGGACGGCGCCGCGGGTGAGCGCCAATCCGTTAGCCCGCTCGAGCGCAGCGTCAAAACCTGAACTCCCAAAGAGAGGCGGTACGGCCAGTCCCGCACGCGGCAGGGTAAAGGCTTCCCAGGATGGCAGAGCGGAGGCGGACGCAGATCCTGTTGCACGGAGCGATCGTGCTCTTGGTCGGACTGCTGTGCGGAATCCCGTTCGGCGTGGGGGTGGGGAGAGCCTGGAGCGAGGAGGCCGTGCGGGCCTGGCGCGTGGCGCATTCAGAAGGGGTCACGGTCGGGCTCATGCTGATCGTGGTCGCAGCCGTGTCGGATCGGTTGCGGCTCGACAATGGAGCGGCCACGGTCCTTTTCTAAAGGGGAACGCCCTCAAAAAATTCAGTTACGACTTCGATGCAAGCTTCACAAAGCGCCCCGTAGGAAGCTCACCGGACTTATTCCTCGACGCCCCCGCTCCTGGCTGCTCCTTCCCCACTTGTCGCACGAGGCTGGCCGCCGACGAGTCCGCTGCCGGTCTCCCCTGTCTGCGTGGGGGTCCCTCCAGGGCTCCCCAGGAGGAGGCTGCCCCGTCACAAAACCCCTTCCCCCTGGAGTTGTTCCGGGATAGAATCCCCATTGTTCCCCAGATCCAACGGCTAGTTCAAGTGGTTCTCTCCGCCGTGCCCGCAGCCCCGCCCGCCGGCTCTCTCGTGGCGCGCGACGGCTTAAATCCTCGTTCCTTGGGCCGCGGCAACCGGAGGGCATGTCGGTTATGCAGGCCCCATGAGTCCAACCGTTCTTCGAGTCGGTGGATATCGGTTCTACTTCTTCTCACGAGAGGAACGATGGCCCCATATCCACGCCCAGCATGCCACGGGGGAGGCCAAGTTCTGGTTGGAACCTGGGATCGAATTGGCACAGAATTACGGCTTGAAGCCGAGTCGGGTGGCACCGGCCCTCCGGCTCATTCGGGAGCATGAAGATGAGATCCGCGCTGCGTGGAAAGCGCACTTTGGCCGTTGAGGTCACCAACGTATCGCCGCACGGGTTCTGGCTCTTCCTCCACGAGCGGGAGGTGTTCGTCTCGTT
>JACQUC010000033.1 GCA_016210495.1 Chloroflexota bacterium | reverse complement strand
GCCCTTGAGCGCCTGGGCCTGGGCCGCCAGCCGTCGCTGGCCATCGGCCGCCAGTCCCGCCTGCTTCAGGCCCTCCTGGAAACAGCCCTCGGCCTCGACGTACATCCCTTGAAGACGGTAGATTTCGCCGGTATCAGCGTACACCTGGCTCACTCCCGCTGGATCGCCTGCCTTCTCGAAGGTGGCACGGGCTTTCGCCAACCACTCGTGGGCCGCAGTGAAGTCACCCCGCTTCCTCAACAGCCAACCAATGGACCGTTCAGCTTCGCCCTGGGCCGACACGTTCCCCAGCTCCTCGGCAAGGTTCAATACCAGCCGATACTGTTCATCTGCCTCCTGCCACTGCCCCACCAGGTCCAGCACCTGCCCCAGGCGCAGCCGGACCTCCACCAGCTCCTCGTCGGACAGCAGCGGCAGAACGCGCTGGAAGTAATCGATCGCCGAGGTGTTGGCAAAGGCCGCCTGAGCGGCCTCTCCGGCCTTTCGCAAGTACTCCCGGCGCTTGGCCAGGTTCTCGCTCCGCTCGTAGTGAAACGCCAGCAGATAGACGTATTGGCTGAGAAGGTCGCCAGAGATGTGCTCGATGAACCCTCCAAGCTGGTCGTGCAGGGTGGCTCGTGCCGCGTAGGGCTGGCTTTCGTAGGCGACCTCTTGCGTGAAGATGTGCTTGAACATATAGGTCAGGTCAGGCTCGGGCTGGTCGAGGGAGGTGATGTCCAAGCGCGCCAGGCCGTCGAGGTCGTTCTTCACGCGGTCTGCCTCGCCCAGCCCAGGGTACACTCCCCACAGCCAGGTGAAGCGGAATAGCCGCCCGATAATGCTGGCCACCTTGAGGGTGGTCTTCTGGCTCTCGCTTACCTGATCGATGCGGCTGAGGATAAGGCTGTGGAGGCTTGTCGGCAGATCCAGGTTTTCTATGGCCCGGGGGTCTCGCGGGTCGATGCCCCGGTCCTCCAAATAATTGAGCAACTCTTCGAGGTAGAATGGATTGCCCTGGGCCCGATCGGTAACGCGTTGCAGCAGCAGGGGCGGTACCTCCACACCTGCGCCAAGCATCTTCTGCAGCTTCTGTTGTACCAGCCGCTCCACCTCCTCGGGGGTCAGGTCAATAAGCTTCACCTCCGTGAAATGCGGCAAGGGAGAAACGGCTCTCAACGGCGAACGGCCGGTTTCCAGTGTAGTCGGCCGGTAGGCCAGCACCAGCAGGACCGGCAGAGCGGCGATGGCCCGGGCGATTGCCTCCAGCAGGTCGTCGGAAAGCGGGTCCAGCCAGTGGCAGTCTTCGAGTACTATTGCGACCTTCTGCTCACGGGCGTGCGCCCGGATGCAGTCCACTAGCAAAGCTTCCAGAGAGGTCTTGCGCAGCTTGGCGTCGAAGGAGCGCGTCAGGTCGTTATCCGGAATGGGCAGGTTGAGAAGCACGCCTAGCAGCGGCAGGCGATGAACCAGGGATTGGTCGATCTGGGCCAGGCGCTCTTCCACCAGTCGCACCTGGTCTTCGATTGACCAACCCGGTTCGAGGCCAAAGATGGCTTGCCAAATGGGACGCCACACCAGATAGGGGCTGTTGGTGCCGTAGGACTGACACTCGCCACCATAGCAGATCAAGCCTTGCGCACTTATCCGGCTCACGACCTCGGCCATCAGGCGTGACTTGCCCAGGCCGGCCTCGGCGGTAATACCCACGATCTGGCCGCTACCCTCCAGAGCCTGGTCCAGCTTCTGCTTCGCGACGGCAAGCTCGTGCTGCCTCCCCACGATGGGCAGCGCATAACGTGGCTGCTGCAATCGAATGGTCGGACCCACGCGAGCGCCCACAAGGCAGTATGGGGTCACCGGCTCGGACTTTCCCTTGACTGGCATGTGGGGCAGGGCCTCCCAGTTGAAGTCGCGGGCAGTTGCTTGCTGGACGGAGGGGCTCACCAGGACCTGACCCAATTGCGCAGATTGCATCAGCCGGGCCGACAGGTTGACTTCATCCCCCAGGGTACCATAGGTTCGCCGCGTCGACCCACCGTAGGCCCCCGCGAGTACCGTGCCGCTGCTGATCCCAATCTGTACCCCAGTAATGAAGTCGAACTGCGCCGGCGGCGTGCGCAGCTCCAGGGCGGCGCTGATGGCCCGCCGAGCGTCGTCTTCGTGGGCGACGGGCGCGCCAAAGGCCATGTAGAGATAGCTGCCCTTGTCGCCGAACAACACCACAAGGAGTGTGCCCTCGTAGCGGTCCGCCACCCGCTGCACCCAGCGAACGAAGGCATCCAATTTGGTCCCCGCCTCAGGGTCGTCCTTGAAGTCAATGCCTCCGAAGCGTAGGAACAACGGCACCACGGGACGCAGCTCCGTCAGGAACTCGCCCAGCCCTGCCTGCAACTGTCGGTAGATAGCAGGCAGCACCCAGGGGCGTAACTGGTCTTCAGCCGACATACTGTTCCGCGGGTGAGGCCACGGTAGCGGGGTCGCCTTGGCGTGAAGCTCCTCCACGACAGCGAAGCGCCAGCCAGAGTCCGGGTCGTCGTGCCATTCTCGCACCCGGACCTGGTCTGCCAGAAAAGCCATAGTGGGCTCATCCACCACCACTTCACCTTTGTCGGTATGATGCTCCGCGGCCGCCATACGGCCCAGTGTCACTCCCGTAAGCACGGGGATTAGCTGCAGGTCAGGATCGCCGACGACGAACCGGCGTGCCGGTCCCGACGCCACTGCGACTTTCACGGCGAGGGAAACTGGTGGATAGCCTGGGATCGAAATGGAAGAGAAACACTGCATAGCCTGTTGTATCGCAAATCCGGCAGTGACGGCTCGGAGCGCAGTAGATAAGACACCGTCCTCCGAATTGTCCGCGTCGAACCAGCAAGTGATCGCGTCGCCGGCAAAACTCACGACGCTCCCACCGTAGCGGTTCACCTCGACGATCAAGGAGTCAAAGACCTGGTTAAGGACGTGGGACAACTGCTCGGAGCCCCGACGCTGGCCGTAAGCCCGAGTTAACGCCTCGCTCAGCGGCGTGAACCCGGATATGTCGGCGAAGAGCGCGGATCCGCGGGCCTGCTCCTGCAACCGCTCGCCGCAGGCGATGGCCAGGCGCCAGTCCTCGGGAAGGTAAGTCTGAGCCGCACGCGACAGGTCCGCCTGCCTCCCCGCTGCCCCGTGTGCTATCCTTTCCACATCAATCCTCGCCTTAGTGGAATTGATTGAGAATGCGCAGTACGTATATTGTACACTATCTCACCGCGCGGTACTGGCGCAAACTGGACAACGCTTTGTCGTTAGGGTAGAATCTAGGCAACGATGCGCACGCCGGGGGCTCGACAGAGAGGGAAATGCGGCGAGTTATTACGCTGACGACCGATTTCGGGCTCGACGACGGCTACGTCGGAACGATGAAGGGCGTTATCCTCGGCATTAACCCGGAAGCCGTGCTGGTGGACTTGTGCCACAATGTCGCGCCGCAGGACGTAAACGAAGCGGCTTTCGTGCTGGCCACGTCGAGGAGGTATTTCCCAGCGGAAGCGATACATCTGGTCGTGGTCGACCCGGGAGTGGGGAGCAAGCGCCGGGCCATCGTGGTCGAAAGCTCGGCGGGCGTCTTCGTCGGCCCCGACAACGGCGTGCTTACCTGGGCAGCAGGCGATAGGCTGTATCGTCGTGTAACGGAAACGTCTGCGCATCCTGGACTCAGGGCCAGAAATATCGCCAATCCAAGTTACTGGCTGCCGCACGTCAGCCGGACCTTTCACGGGCGGGATATCTTCGCGCCGGTGGCGGCGCATCTGTCCAACGGCGTCGCACCTGCAGAGCTTGGCGAAATAGTGGATCAGATTACCTGGCTACGGGTGCCGGTACCAGAGGTGTTGGGCCCGGACAAGTTGGTTGCCCACGTCATCCACGTGGATCGCTTTGGCAACCTGATCACGGACTTGAGCGAAGAGGACGTGCGGCATCTGGGCGGGGACCTGTACTTGGAGATCAAGCGCCACAGAATTACTGGCCTGAGCGAGTACTATGGCGCGAGGGAAGGACTCGTCGCCCTGGTAGGAAGCGCAGGCTTTGTAGAAATAGCGGTGCATGGAGGCAGCGCCGCACAGTTCTTGCGAGTGCGAAGGGGCGAAAGCGTCGTAGTCAGAGCGAGGAGGAGTGACAGTGGCTAACGTGCTTCTCGTCATCGATATGTTGAGAGGCTTCTTGGAGCCGCAAGGTGCCCTGTACTGCGGCGACGAGTCACGCTCGATCATACCGAAGATCAGTCAACTGCTGCAGCGGGAGGCGGCTAACGGCTCACACGTCGTCTTCGTCTGTGATAACCACGAGCCGAACGACCCAGAGTTCGAAATGTTTGCGCCGCACTGCGTCGCCGGAACACAAGAGGCCGAGATCATTCCGGAACTGGCGAGTTTGTCCGGGCTTGTCGTGCCGAAGTACACTTTTAGCGCCTTTGTAGGAACCAGACTGGACGAAACGCTGCGAGAGCTTCAGCCTGACAGAACCATCATCTGTGGCGTCTGCACGTCCATATGCGTGCTTTTCACCGTGTACGACGTGCGGTTGCGTGGCTATCAGGTTGATGTCTATGCCGACTGTGTGGCAGATTTCGATCCCGAGGCGCACGGTTTCTCTTTGCGGCACATGCAGAAGGTGTTGGGTGCACGGCTGCTGGAGTTGGACTAAACATAAATAGAACGACATGGCAGTTGCAGCGTGATCGTCTGGTAGGGGTCCGCCTAAGGTGCCTGAGGCACCCGCCTGGCGCGGGCGGACGAACCACCCCTACCATCGACACATTCTGTGTCGGAACATTTAGCAAAGAGAGACCAGCACAACCGCTGCCCGGCGGCCTCGTAGGGACGTTGCACGCATCGTCCCTACGAGGCGCAGACCACGTCGCTTGTAGGGGGATCACATGGCTGACGATGCTGCCCGACCGGTAGGCCAGAAGGCCGATACAGATAAGGCTCAAAAGCTCGCTCGAAACTTCACGTTTTCCGAGTCGATCCTGTCTGGCGAGACCGCGGACGTCTATTTCCAGAGAGCACAGAGCGTGCTCGGGGAAGAGGGGCTCAACCCGGTCGTGGTGATGGAGGTTTTCTCCAACGCTCACGGCACGCTGTCTGGAATGAAGGAAGTGCTGGACCTGCTGCGCGTGGTGCTGAATCGGGGGGCGGAGGTCTGGGCGATCGAGGAGGGGCAGGTCTTTCGGCCCAAGCAGGTGGTGCTCCGCATCAAGGACAGGTACAGCCCGTTCGGGCTGTACGAGACGGCCATCCTCGGCATACTCGCGCAAGGGAGCGGCTGGGCCACGGCGGCGCGCGAATGTGTCGGGGCGGCGGCGGGCGTTCCGGTCATCAGCTTTGGCGCTCGCCACGTTCATCCCAGGGTCGCGGACATCCTGGACTACGCCGCCATAGTCGGCGGGTGTATCACAGGTTCGACGCCGCTCGGCTCGCAGTTGCGAGGGCTGGCTCCCTCGGGCACCATGCCCCACGCGCTCATACTTATTTTTGGCGACACGGTGCGTGCGGCGCTTGCCTTCAACAAGCATATGCCGCCAGATGTGCCGCGTGTAGTGCTCGTCGATACGTTCAAGGACGAAGCCGAGGAAAGCCTACGCGTCGCAGAGGCTCTGGGCAAGGAGCTGTTTGGCGTGCGCCTGGATACGCCAGCGGAAAGAGGCAGGGTCACGGCGGACCTCGTGACAGAGGTGCGGGCCAGACTGGATCTCGCGGGGTTCCAGCACGTCAAGATCATCGTGAGCGGCGGACTGACTCCGGAACGGATCCGCTACTTTCACGACAACGGCGCACCTGTGGACAGCTTTGGGGTGGGCAGCTACATCAGTGGCGCCCGGCCCATCGACTTCACGGGGGATCTTAAGGAGATCGAAGGCAAGCCCGTGGCCAAGCGAGGGAGGATCCCGGGCCTTACTCCTACGCCGGAACTGCGCGAAATCGATCTCTGGAAATAGCAACGCCTCGGGGCCGGGGCAAAGGAGCCAAAGTGTCTACAGGCTACGTGTACCATCCAATTTACCTGCAACACGAGACAGGCGAGCATCCCGAAAGGCCCGATAGGCTGACCTCAATCCACGACGCTTTGCGCGGTGAAGGCTTGCTTGACCTGTTACAGCCAATCGAGCCACGGGAGGCGACGCTGGAAGAGCTGCTGGCCGTGCACACTGAGCAACACGTGCGGTATGTCGAACAGGTGGCTCGGTCCGGCGGCGGCTACATGGATCCGGATACCGTCGTATCAACGCGATCCTACGACGCAGCGCTGATGGCGGCGGGGGGCGCCATTCGCGCCGTCGAAGCGGTGCTCGATGGCAAGGTAAGCAACGCAATGGCCCTGGTACGTCCACCGGGTCACCACGCGACGACCAATCGCGCGATGGGTTTTTGCCTGTTCAACAACGTGGCGGTCGCGGCCAGGGCGGTCCAGAAGACATTTGGCCTCGGAAGAATCCTCATCGCGGACTTCGACGTCCACCACGGCAACGGGACACAGGACGCCTTCCAGGCCGACGATTCGGTGCTGTATTACTCAACGCACGAGTATCCGCACTATCCCGGCACGGGCTTCTACGACGAGACGGGAACGGGAAAAGGCGAGGGGTACACCGTGAACGTGCCTCTGCCCGCCGGCGTAGGCGACCACGGGTACAGGCGCGCCTTCGAGGAGATATTGGTGCCGGTGGCCAGACGCTTTGGCCCGGAGCTGATTATCGTATCGGCTGGCTACGACGCACACTGGGCCGATCCGCTGGCGATGATGCAACTGACTGTGACGGGATTCGGGACGCTGGCCGGCGTATTGAAGAGTCTGGCGGCAGAGCTCTGTGGTGGCAAGATCGTAGCTTGCCTGGAGGGTGGGTACCACCTGCGCGCGCTGGCGTACTCGGTGGTCGCTACGCTAAGCGTCTTCATGGGACACGACTTCGACGATCCACTGGGGTCGGGTCATCGCTCTCGCGCGGAACCGGACATCGATGCACTCCTCACGACAATTCGGCGCATTCACAAGCTTGGCTAGACTTCAACTTTGCCCGATATGGTAACGTAGGGGAGACATCACTCTACAGCAGTGAGGGCATCTGGGAAAGGACGGCATTTATCAGTTCCAGAATTGGGGCAGGGTAGAGGCCGACGACGATACTGAGCAGCGCCATCGACAGGATAAGCCGTGTGGCCCCTCGAGGGTGACTTGCACTAGGAGCGGCGGATTCTGCACTTGACATAAGCCGATGTAAAGAGCGGGCGTGCGCAAGGACGAGGATGGCGCTGGCGGCGATGAGTGCGAGGGCGAGGAGGGGTTCTCGGAGGGCCGCGGCCTCGTAGATCATCCATCGACCGGGGAAGACGACAAAGGGAGGCAATCCCGCCAAGCCGAGGCCTGCAATCAGAAGGGCGATCAGCGTGAACGGTTGTCGGCTTTTCAGGCCCATCAAGCGATCGTCTGCTGGCGCGCTGCCATCCTCGCTCGCCAGGCCGAGGCACATAAGTGCCAGCGTCGCCGATAGAGCATTGCCCAAGCTGGAGAGAACGGCGCCGCCGATGCCCAGGATCGAGCCGGAGGCCAGCCCGACGATGGTGGCGCCCGCGGCGCTGGCAAGTGAGTAGGCCAGGAGGTGTGTGAGCCGACGCTGCGAATATGCCAACACGGCGCCTCCAAGGGCGGCCTGGGTACCGACAAGCATGGCTAGCGTTCGCGTACGTTCGTCGGCGAGCATCGACGGGAAGCCGTCCACCGTGGCAATGAAGAAGCCGACGCCGAGCATGCCAATGGGACCAATCAAAAGCGCGCTCGCGACTATGGGTGCCTGCTCGATTACTCGGGGTAGCCAGAAATGAAACGGGAAGGCCGCTAGCAGGATCGCCAATCCCATTACTACTGCGGCGGTGGCCACGCGGGCCAGCAGCGGCTCCCGAGCCACGAGGAACTCCCCGACCACCATAAAAGCCGTGAGCAGGCAAATGCCGGCCATTACCATCGAGCTAATGTATCTCGCGGCCGCCATCGCGTGCTTCTTCGAGCCATACTGGGGCAGGAGCCCGAAGGCGGCAAACAGCGCCGACAGCATGACGAAAGCGGAGGCAACGAAAGGCTCGCTCATGGTTAGGATCGAGGCCGTGATGGCGCCAGCCGTGGCGAGTCCCGAGGCGAAAAATGATGAGTCCCGGCCCATCAGCCAGGCGTAGAAGAAGGTCGCAGCCATTAGTGTCAGCGTGGCAACGAGGATCAGCCGCGCCACGGGGTGTACGTCCACCGCGATGCCGAGAAGCTGGCCGCGGTCAGACAGGCCAACGGCGAGCAACACCTCCAGCGCAATGGCGCCAATGCTCATCCACGCGGCCAATGTCCTTGCTCGTCGTGCCAGGTAGGCACATGTCGAGACGCCAAACGGAATGAAGACCAGCAGCGCGTAGCTCAACGTGCATCCCCCATCTTGTCTGCCTCGGGGCTAGCTTCAGGTGGACCCACAGAGGCTCGTACCAGATAGCTGATAAGCAGGGCAAGGACGAGGTGGATGGCGGCGAGAACGGCCAGTAAGTTTGGCTTGGTCGCCGCAGTCCAGACAGCGTAGGCGAACTCGGTTCCGCTGAAGACGAGTAGCAGGCCGATGCCCAGCGCGAGCGGGTCGCGCGTTATGGCGGTGGCGAACGCCCCAGCGATGACTAAGGAATACCAGGCGAAGTTTAGCAGCGGCGCCTGCTCCCCGGAGCCAGCAAGCGGGTAGTTCTGAGCCAGCCCCACGGCTCCGATTAGGCAAAGAGCAATGGTAGCGAGGCGGAAGAAGGGGGTCGTCGCCAATTCCTGGCGTGGTTGCTCAGCAGCCTCCTGGTCTGGGTCGGGAGGCGGCGCGGTCGGCGGAGCCTGGATGTCGGATGTTCCGCCTGCTCCGGGCGCAGGATTGGCCCGGACGATGGGTTTGAGTCGTCTGGGCGCTTTGAGCACGGGGACACCGGCGATGGCAAGCCAGATGGCAGCGCACACGACGGCGCCGACGACGAATCGTTCCAGCCCGATCTGAATGCCCGCCGCCTCGCCAAGCAATACGCCGGTGGCGACATAGTGCAGGCCCAGTCCTACCAGCGCGACGGGCCGGTTGTAAGAGGCCGTGGCCAGGACGATGGCGAGGATCAGAAATGCCAAAGTGATAACCACACCAGTCACCCGAGGAACACAAACAGCAGCGTAATGCCCAGAATTACGAGAGCTGGGAAATAGAACCGTTCTTCCACGATTGCACTCAAGTTGTTCACCACATTACAGAGGTCACTCAGTACCCGGCTCGCCGCGCCACGGGCCCTCTCAGGATCGAGGAACCGTTGACACAGCGCGCAAACAACATGCACCAAGGTATCGAAGGCGTCCGACCGGCTGTCGGCGCGAGGTGCGCCTACGTCTGTTTCGGCAGGCAAGCACGCAGCATGCATGTTGGCGCGGACCTGGGGAAGCGGATATAGCTGCAACGCAAGAAGGATTGGCAGAAATGCCACCAGAACCAGGTAGTAAGGCGCCGGGCCAGCTAGGCCGGACGCGCCGAAGTAACTTCCGGGGATGGCCGACACATCATAGAAAGTGGCGACCGTCGGCGTGACCAGATGGTAAAAGCCGGCTTGCGGTGCAATTCCGAGCAAGACGATGGGTGTCGAGAGCACGCCAAGGGCCAGGGCGGCGACTCGGCCCGGCTTTCTGCTGGAGGGCTGGCGGGCCACGAGCAAGCGCGATATTTTCGGGTCGAAATACCTGAGGCTACTGGCTATGAGAAGCGTGCTTGCTAGCAGCACAACCGGTAGTACGTAGATCTGGCCGGAGCCAAGAGCGGCGGCGAATAGCGCCAGACGACCGACGAAGCCTAGGAGCGGTGGGCATCCGAGCGACGAGGCGGTGGCCAGCAGTTTCAGCAGCACTAGATACCTCTCCTGGTCGCCGGCCGGATCGGGTTGCTGCCTCCCAAGAGGAATCAACCGGCAGCAGGTCGACAGAGCCAACGTAACTGCCGCATCGAGGAACAGTAGTATGGCCGCACTGATGGCGAGGGGTGTTGCCAGCCCGAGGGCGACCGAGGCGAGGCCGATTTCGGCGACGACAGCGCCCGTGTGGGGATGAAGCGAGTCGGCTTGGCGCCACGCGACCGTGGCGGCGAACAACGTCGTTACCAGGCCAAACACGACTAGGATGATCGGGTACAGTGGAACGACGAGACCTGTGGAGGGCGCAAAAAGCCTGCCGGATAGGTAGAGCCCGGTTGCAATGTAGCCGATGGCAAAGGGGGCGAGCCGCAATATGGGGTCTGGCTTGGCCCCAAGAAGATAGGGTGCCAGCGGATAGATTCCGGAGGCAGCGACAAAGACAAGGAGGAATCCGCTAGCGATGGCAATGCCTCCACCCGGCAGCGAGTTCGCGATGGGGAAGGCCGTGAGTCCTGGGACTCCCAGGAGTATCATAGCGGCGAGTAAACCGTGCGCCGAGAACTGGCCAATAACAAATACGGCCTGCGCGGTGCCGGCGTCCTCGGGACCTGGCCCGCAGAGTCGAAATCCGGCGTAAACAAAGAAACCGAAGGCGACCAAGCTCACGTAGATCAGGACCAGGCTGGCGGAAAAGAAAAGGTTCACCAGGAGCAGCCCCGCGCCCAGTAGGACAAGGCTGGTCAGGTCTCGCCCGTCCTCGTTGGGTTTGGGCTGTGCCTGGCTGGCGGCGGCGAAAGCGAAGCCGACAAGCGTGACTGTACCGGCGAAGAAAGTCGACCATGGGTCGGCGAAATAGCTCGCGGTGATGGTGACCGCAGGCGACGGAGCCCACACAAGGAGTATGGCCGAAAGAGGTGAACCTCGTGAGACCCACCAGAGGGCCACGCAGGCCAGCATCGAAAGGGCAAAGGCGAGGATGGCCAGCGTGGTTGGACTTGGTCGGAGTCGCCGTCGCCAGGTGACCAGGGCCAGCAGCAGGGCGCCGGCCAGGATCGTGCTGGGGGCGAACGGCAAGTAGTTCACCACCTCTCCCTCCCCAAAGCGTTCGCAATGTGGCGCGAGTATAGCACAGAGGAGGGTGAGGTTTCAACGTGGTATTTCTGCCCCAGAACTAATGAAGCTTCGCCTCAAACCGCCCAGTGAGCGGT